>DPMX01000172.1 GCA_003540955.1 Gammaproteobacteria bacterium | reverse complement strand
TCCCTCGAGGTAAGTATGAGCGCAGGACATAGAATTCCCGGCACCCCTAAGCCGATGCATTGTTGGACGCTAGACAACGGTGTCACCTTGGCCGGGGATTCTTGGGGCGATCCCACCGGACCCCTGGTGCTTCTTCAACATGGTGGTGGACAAACCCGACACGCCTGGAAGCACGCCGGCGAGACGCTTGGTGCCGTGGGCTACCATGCTATCGCCTTCGATGCACGTGGACATGGAGATTCAGATTGGGTCGAAAATGGAATCTACACTCAGGATGCAATGGTTGAGGACTTGAAGCTATTGACCATGGTACTCGGTGAATCACAACCCGTCTTGGTTGGCGCTTCGATGGGCGGCGGCAACAGCCTTGTCGCGATCGGTGAAAATCAGATCGATGCCACTGCATTAGTCTTAGTCGATATCGCACCCAGAATCGAACCCGAAGGTGTTAAAAAGATTAATGACTTTATGCGTCGCCGTCCTGAGGGTTACGACTCGTTAGAGCAAGTTGCGACTGCAATAGGGTCCTATCAACCACATCGCACAGCACCAAAAGACTTAGCTGGACTTGCGAAAAATCTACGCATAGACGACAGAGGAAAATATCGCTGGCACTGGGACCCGCGCTTTTTAGTGCCCCCACGCGACTTGAAAAAACGAGGCAAGCGTCTCGAGCAATGCGCCAAAATGCTCACCCTCCCAGTATTGCTAGTTCGCGGCGGATTATCCGACGTATTAAGCGAGGAAGGTGCTGCATCATTCATCAAGTCTTGTCCACACAGCGAATATGTGAATATCACTGGCGCGGGACATATGGTGGCAGGTGATCGCAATGACATATTCGGGACGGCCGCAGTTGAGTTTCTTAGCCGTACCGTTCCGGTTGCCGGACACCCACTGCGCAGCTCTCATTGCACTAAATCTCACCTATGAGCACGACTTAGTGATAGCGACGACGCAACCCAAGGGTCTTGATATATTCGCTTAATTGATGCCCTGCCCAAGAGCCCGTATATCGATCTCCGTTGCGCTGATATTACCGGCCCGAATCACACAATCGTCAGTATCTGGACTTTGATCAAAATGGGTCAAAGACAAGTCGTGATGAAACCGATCTCCAGATTGGGTAAAACATCGCTCATAAAATGTGTGCCCAATACGGCTATTGACTATCTGGACGTCATCACTATAGACGGCTGGGAAATTAATATTCCAAGTTGTCGCCAATCGCTCCGATCGCAAACAATACTCCCCCCACACAAGCGGAATCATCCTCTCTAACCCGAGCCTAATTTCGGTTGCTGTGTCAGGAAGGAAGCTTCGCGTTTCCATCCATTGTCGAAACTGAGATGGTGCCAACTCCTGAGACAACGCCAACGCGGGTAACCCAGCAATATTTGCCTCGAAGCATGCACCTACCGTACCAGAAGAAAATATAAACCCTATCCCGACGTTCTTCCCGATATTAGTTCCTGACACGATGATATCCGGCGGTTCCACCAAAAGATTATGAATTGCTATATTGACGCAGTCTGCTGGGGTACCTGTAATTGACCACGCCGGCGATCCGTGCAAATTAATACGCTCGGCACACAACGACCCAACTCGGGTCATCGCCTTACCCTTCCAACTTTGCTCCGATGCTGGCACCACGATCTCTACTTTACCAATACTTGCGAGGACCTCGATTGTTTGGTGGAACAATGGCGAGTCGTGGCTATCGTCATTAGTTAATAGTATTTTTAAATCTTCGTTCAATTAGTCACTCACCGTAGCCGAGATTGTCTCATAGCCTTTTGCAAGCCCCGGTACTTATACTAAATATACGATTGCAGGGGAATAGTAACCGAGAAGTCTGCCCAAGACTTGAAATCGCGCAACTATAACGCCGAATGAATGCAAGTTTCCGCCAGAATAATTTAACGATCTCGATATAGTTGTCCTATTTTGGTCTCTCAATTCCCAGACGTTCGTAATATCGCAGCGGAACTTCGTCAGGGTTTTTGTACACTACCATTGTGCAATACTCCTTCCCAAGTCGTGCCGCAGGCTCCACAACTACAAAGGGCCTGCCGTTTTCCTCGATGTCTACTTTTTCCATTGCATATTCGTGCGCGCAATAGACTGGGAAGTCTTTACGACCGTATGTCAAAGGTTGTGCATCTTTTATCGTGAGAAATGCTTCCGTCCCGTCATACTTCCCTTCTTGAACTAAACGACCGCCGCTACCACAAGGACACATTTTTATTTCGACTTTCTCATCATCTTCGGTGATTTCGAGTGGTTGTAAATGTCCCTGCAGTCCAGACACGAACATTTTCACCTTCGCGGGCATCTCTTCAGGTTCTTTTGGAAGCTTCTCTACGATCGGTTTCCACCAGGCACGCACCCCTTCTACCATGATCGCTTCGAGATCTGCATCACCAAAACGCCGACCTACCTCGCTCAAAGTTGAGGTTATCCAGTTACGATACAAATCGTGCATGGATAGGAATTCGTTATACATACGTTTGGCAAGTTTCTTAGCCTTATCTGCGTCACCAGAGTCGATGGCATCAACAAGTCGGTCGACCGTTCGTCGTTCCATCTCACGCAGTTCGGCATCAGAAAAAAATCGATCTCCCATAGTGGCACCCCTTCAGATTGTCTAATCAACCAATTAGATCTTCTATACATCCAGAACATCTGGCCCAGCAGTTATATATTAATCTCGAACAGTATATCCTAGCGCTGCCTTAGATAATCTAAATCAAGCATCACACCATTACCGTGAAACAATATAAAGCCGTCGTATTTGATCTATTTAACACCGTCGCTCTGTGGCGGCCAGATCGCATGCCTATATTCGAGTGGCGCGGTAAGACATCGCATTCAACTATGGGCTTATTGCAGGAAGCCGTGGAGCAACAAGTGACTGAGGCCTCGTTCGAGGCGTTCGTGGATAGTTTAACAAAGGCAAACGACGAGCTCGTGATAAGACGGGAAAGAGAGATGCGGGAAATCCCCTCTATTGAACGTTTTATGCTAGCCCTAACCAAGCTCGGCTATCTAGCGACACCGGAAACATCACGAATCGCTAGAATGCTATCGCTTTTACATATGGAACAATTAGCAAAGGCCGTCGAGGTTCCAGTTGCACATATTGATTTTCTCGCCCGCCTACGCACTCGTTATCCTATCGGGCTGCTGTCCAATTTTGATCATGGTCCGACAGTACGTAGGATCCTGAAACGTGATCGCGTTTCATCATACTTCGATCCGATCGTTATCTCAGATGAACATGGCTGGCGGAAGCCGCACGCAAATATTTTTCTAGATACCCTGGCAATGCTTTCAGCAAATCCGGAAACCGTGCTTTATGTGGGCGACTCAGTTGTCGACGACGTTCTTGGTGCCCGTGGTGCTGGCCTCGATGTCGCATGGATAAATGCACGAGCACAACAACTACCCGACGAAATTCCACCGCCAGACTATGAGGTTACAGCTATTCCGGCACTCAGCACGTTATTATTGCCTGAATGACATATTCATCGCAGCACTGGAGCGATAATCCCAGAGTACTAATAACTCGGACTAAAACTGAGCAAACTACACGCCCGGTCATTTCGCCGCCGTCGAGTAAACCTGCGCCTAGCAAACCAAGACGATAAAATGACGACGTAAGACGCCCGCGATTGATATACAAACCTTCCCGCTCTTTCCCTTCGCCTAGAACTTAACTCTCTTCGCTCGTTAAGTACCACAGATCCGACACTTCAAGTAGGCAACATAAAGTCAACGTCGTAATAAAACTGTGCTCACAAACTTCGCGATTCGAGTTATAGTAACGATTCACGGATTAAATATGGAGAAACATAACAATGAGCGACCCGATCATCGAGGCCAGTGCAACCGGCTGGATTGCAGAACACCGCGACCTTTATCTAAAAGACCCCGACAAAGGTCATTTATGGGATTCCACGTTTGCCGGCGGTCCAGGACCACTGCCCACGTTGTTACTAACCACAATCGGATGTAAATCTGGAAACGAAAGCGTAATGCCATTGTTATACGGCAAAGTCGATGGCGGTTACGCAATTATTGCCTCCAAAGGAGGCGACCCAAAACACCCAGGTTGGTACCACAACATTAGGGCGCAAGGAGAAATAAAAGCGCAAGTGGCTAGTGATGTTTTTCAAGCGAAAACCAGAGTAGCTGCAGGTAAGGAACGAGAGGCGGTTTGGGAGCAAATGGTCGCAATGTACCCGCCCTTTGGTGACTACCAGATAAAAGCAGGTGATCGCCAAATCCCAGTCGTGATTCTCGAACCAATTCGTCAATAGTGGAATCGGCAGCCAGGTATCTCATCAATGACGCGATTGACCCTTTACACAGCTGAAGTTTGTCCATACGCGCAACGCACACGGATCGTACTTCACGAAAAAGCGATCGCGCATGATCAAATAGAGATCGATCTTGAAAACAAACCGGCTTGGCTCGCCGAGCTAACACCGACCAATCGAGTGCCTGTTATCCGGCATGACGACTTTATTTTATGGGAGTCAGCGACAATAAACGAATATCTCGATGCAAGCTTTCCGGGGATCGCTTTACAACCCCTTGATGAACGTGGGCGTGCTGTAATGCGGAACGAAATTCGTCACTTCGATAACATATTTTTACCGGTCTTTTATAAGCTTTTGTTCGAGCAGAACGAAGACGTGCAAACCGATTTACGTCGGCAAGTATTAAGCGGATTTGAGTTTATGGAGCGTCGTCTCGAATTGATTCAAAGTGATGGACCGTATTGGCTCGGCGCGGAGCCGACACTGGCTGACGCGGCAATGTGGCCATTTTTTGAACGGATCGGCGTATTTGAACACTATCGGAGGCTTGTGCTGCCAGCTACTTGCGTTCGGCTAAACCAGTGGTTTGTGGCATTCGGTGCTCGTCCCTCGGTTCAAACAACCACTCACGATCTCGAATACTTTCTACCGCGTTACGCACAATACGCAAGCGGCACTGCCACCGGTTTATCGGCACAGGCGTTTCGCACTGGTGCTGCGAACTAACGCTGCAACACAGTGGCGCAAATACCTCGGTAACACTCAGGTACCTTAATATCGATCGAGGGTATAACCTAGTATCGAGTGAATTTATGGAAAAAGCATTCGACTCTGCCCTATCAGTAGCAGGAAATTACTCCGATTATTTCTTATCGAAAACCATAGCCAGAAATGTGTTTCTGCTAGTCTCGGACATGTCGCGCACCACGTGGTAGTCGACATGTGCGTCTACTGTCGCTCCGCGAGACAATCTGATACCCCATAACCCATCGGCCCGGTTCGGCACGACGGAGTAGCGCATATCGATAATGAAATCCTCGATTGTCCTCGACTTAGCCAGAAAACCGTCGGAAAACCAGCGAAACCGGTCGACATCAAGCGCCTGCTGGGAAGTGAGATCGAGCCACGGAAAGTCCTTTATTAAATTGAGCTTTGCGATTGCCTCCCCGGGAAAAACCTTGACCGTCTTCGCGACTCTTACCGCATCAATATAGTAGTGACCGTTATGTTCGTAGATACTTTTCCAAAGCACTAAATTACCGAGACTTGGTTTTGCCTCAACCTTCACTGGGGTATGTCCGCGTGCCAGCGCAAGTTCAAAGGCAATCGCTTCGGCACGCTCTCGTTGAAGCACACCAACACTAAGGTATACAACTGCCCAAAGCAATCCACTCCATCCGAATCGCGGATTTCTTCGCACCATCCCAAGGACTACGCAAAACAGTATTGGTAGCGTGAAAAACGGATCGACGATCGAAATATTATGCCAAGCAATCCGTATAGAGCTGAACGGCCAAAACAATTGTGTTCCATAGGAAGTACATGTATCGAGTAGTCCGTGCGTCGCATAGCCTAGAGTGCAGAAAAAATATGTACGTCCGAAACCGAGTTGCCGACGTGCAAACAATGCATACAGCAAC
>DPMX01000365.1:876-3045 GCA_003540955.1 Gammaproteobacteria bacterium | reverse complement strand
CAGGCCTATACGGTACTGATAATCCTTAAATTTAAGTCCATATAACTAAACAAGGCTAATTCCATGAGACACGGTCACAGCGGGCGACGATTGAACCGCAACAGCTCACATCGTAAAGCGATGTTTAGAAATATGACGGCGTCACTTTTTCGTCACGAATTGATACGCACTACTGTGCCTAAAGCCAAGGAGTTACGTCGCACAGCAGAGCCGCTTATAACGATGGCGAAATCAGATTCAGTGGCGAAGAGACGGTTAGCATTCTCGCGGTTACGTGATGATTTCGCGGTGCATAAGCTATTCACTGAGCTCGGTCCTCGCTATCTTGATCGACCTGGAGGTTATCTACGAATTCTGAAGACTGGATTTCGCCCCGGTGACGCCGCGCCGATGGCGATCGTGGAGCTGATGGATCGACCGACGCCGGAGGAAAAGGAGGAATGAATCGGTTGCGCCGTGGGTAGGAGAAAACAAACTAGAGATTAATGATCGGCTTTTTTTATCTACCGTTAGTTAACCTCGCTATTTAGACATTTTTTGAGTATATCGTTTACTTGTTTTGGGCTGGCTTTGCCATTCGAAAGCTTCATTACTTGCCCTACCAGAAAGCCGAATATTTTACTCTTCCCCGCTCGATATTGTTCAATTTGATCGGGATTGTCTCTCAATACTTGGTCGACGAGACCTGCGATTATTGAGTCGTCTGTAACTTGTTGTAGGCCCTTTTCGACTATTAGTTCGTCCGGGTGCAGACCTGTCTTCCACATTGCTTCAAAGATCTGTTTAGCGATTTTTCCCGAAATTGTATCGTCTGCTATTCGAGATACGAGTATTCCAAGGGCTTTGGGTGCGATTGGCGATGCTTCGATATCTAGATTGGCTGCATTAATAGCAGCGAATAAGGCTCCCGTAACCCAATTTGCACATAGTCGCGCATTACCCATCGATTCCACGGCGGCTGCTTCGAAATAATTTGCGACCGCGGGGTCTTCACATAAAACATCAGCGTCTCGAGACGCCAATTGGAATTCCTCAACAAACCGTTTCCGTTTTTGCACTGGTAGTTCTGGAAGCGCAGCCGCCGTCGTTCGGATATACTCATCCGAGATCTTTATTGGTAACAGATCTGGGTCCGGGAAGTAACGATAATCGTGCGCGTCTTCCTTGCCCCTCATCGCGCGGGTCTCCTGTTGATCAGCATCGTATAGCATGGTTTCCTGCTTAATATCGCCGCCGCTTTCAATGATCTCGATTTGGCGATCTATTTCGAATTGAATTGCATGTTCTACGAATCGAAACGAATTCAAATTTTTGATTTCTGTTCGTGTCCCAAGGGTCGAATCGTTGCTTTTTCGAACTGAAACGTTTGCGTCGCACCGGAATGAACCTTCCTGCATATTTCCGTCGCAGATCTCGAGATAGCGTAACAATCGACGCATGGCGCGCATATACGCGACGGCCTCTGCGGCTGAATGCATTTGTGGCTCAGACACGATTTCTAAAAGAGGCGTCCCGGCACGATTAAGATCGATTCCGGTCGAGCTGTCAAAACCTTCGTGAATTGATTTTCCCGCATCTTCCTCAAGATGAGCTCGCGTGAGATTAATAACCTTTAGCTCGCCGTTTTGTAGTTGGATTTCAATGCAACCGCCGGTGACTATTGGTTCCTCGTATTGGCTAATCTGGTAGCCTTTTGGCAGATCGGGGTAGAAGTAATTTTTGCGTGCGAATATGGACAAGTTCGAAATCTTGGCGCCTACTGCGACTCCAAACAAGACGGCCATTTCAACCGCTTTCTCATTTAGCACGGGAAGAACGCCTGGTAGTCCTAGGTCTACTGCGGACGCTTGGGTGTTGGGTTCAGCGCCATATGCCGTTGATGAGGCAGAAAAAATTTTGCTTGCTGTGGCGAGTTGAGCGTGAATTTCGAGCCCTATTACAGCTTCCCATTCCATTTTAATCGATGGTGCTCTGCATAGGTGGTAAAAGTTGGTGCCAATCAGTGATACCTTGGTACTGATGCGCGATTTGAAGCAGTTTAGCCTCATCAAAGTAATTTCCTATCAGTTGCATCCCGACCGGAAGTCCTTCGGCAAAACCTACAGGTATAGAAATCGCCGGTAGTCCCGCAAGGTTAACTGCGGTCGTATATACATCAGATAAATACAT
>DPMX01000365.1:0-580 GCA_003540955.1 Gammaproteobacteria bacterium | reverse complement strand
TATATACATCAGATAAATACATTGTGATCGGATCGTCTACTTTTTGCCCGATTTCAAACGCTGCGGACGGTGAAGTAGGACCGAGGATGGCGTCGATATTCGCGAAAGCACTCTGAAACTCATCTTTGATCAACCGCCTTACCTTTTGCGCTTTTCGATAATAGGCGTCGTAGTAACCCGACGATAGCGCATACGTCCCGATTAGGATACGCCTTTGAGTTTCTACGCCGAACCCTTCGCTTCTGGATCGACAGTATAGGTCTTCGAGGTTGCGTGGTTCGTTACATCGATGACCGAAACGTACACCATCATATCGCGATAGATTTGATGAGCATTCTGCAGATGAGATCACATAGTATGCTGGGATCGATAGATCCATATGCTTGAGATCTAGATCAATGCAGGTGGCTCCCATCGCCTCCAGCTCCGATATGGCAATACGTATCGGTGCCGCAACGTCGGCGTCTAAATCTGAACTGAAGTACTGTTGCGGAATACCGACACGTAAGCCGTTGACCGGTTTGTTGAGTGCTCTTGTGTAATCCTCGGTCGGTCGGTCGATCGACGTTGAGTCTTTTTT
>DPMX01000056.1 GCA_003540955.1 Gammaproteobacteria bacterium | reverse complement strand
AGAGGTTCGCGGCGCGCGGTATGCATCACTTATTAATGTTAGTTATGACCGTGATTTCGATATCTGGTTACTTAATTTCGACTGCTGCTGGGAAACCAGTGTCTTTCTTCGGTTTATTTGATGTGCCAGCGCTATTCGTGGCACACGATGCGGTCCGAGATTGCGCAATCATGATCCACTTTTATACAGCCTACGGAATCGGGTTTCTTGTTTTAGCACATGCGGGTGCGGCGATAAAACATCAATTAATCGACCGCGACGGAGCATTGGCGAGGATGACTTGGCTATAGGTGACCCGGTTGAGATCCAGTGAATCGACAAATTTCTTTCGGAACACATGTATTTTACGAGCCGTAGAATTTCAACTTCGGTCTCAACGTAAAGTGCACTGAAGTGGTGAGGTTACTACTCAATGGGTTAGTAAGACCTACTTACGGATTCCTTCTATAAACAAATCAAAATCCATTGTGTTTGCTGTCGGACCTAGGTCCCGGCTGATCCCGAAATCGGTTCGATCGATCGTCGTGGTGGCACGAAATCCGGCACGATATCCGCCCCAAGGATCGTCGCCTTCACCGATAGCCTTCACGTCCAGAGTGATTGGCTTGGTGACACCGTGTAAAGTCAATTCACCATCGAGCTTGCCACCAGATGCATCTCCGGCGTACTCGGTTGTTCTGAATGTCGCTTTTGGAAACCTTTCAACATCTAGGAAGTCTGGTTCACGAAGGTGTTTATCCCTCTCCGCCCAGTTCGTATCGATGCTTGCAGTTTTAATGTTAACCGTAATCGTTGCGCCTTCCGGCGTCTCCTTGTCCCAAGAAAATTCGCCAGAAAAATCATTGAAACGACCCGCAAGTACGCTATAACCGAGGTGAGATATGCGGAACTGAATGAACGCATGACTCAAATCCACCGTGTAATCGGCTGCCCAGGAATTATTACCTATTAAGGACGCTATAAGGGCTGCGCCTAGTAGGTTTAAGCGGCGTGAGGCCGAAAGGCTCATAGATAATCTCCTTTTGGTCGTATTCTGCTAGCGCAGACATATGTTATTCCCGTTTTTCCAACGGAACGGGTGCACATGATAGCCGAAATATAGACAGGTCGGCCGAACGTGCCAGCATGCTTCGAACATATTATAATTCCGACTTTAGGCGTAACCCCACTCGATTACCGTTAGATGTGTTTGTATCTCCATAATTCCCTGACTCGGAGCAAGGAACGGTTTGAACCGCTCGATACTAATCGAGTAACGATGTACGCTTGTGGACCTACGGTTTACAATCCGCCGCATATCGGTAATGCGCGCGCGGCAGTGGTCTATGATGTGTTATTTCGCGTTTTGCAACGACATTATGAAAATGTCGTATACGCACGCAATATCACGGACGTTGACGACAAAATTAATGAGGCTGCGCGTTCCGAAAACGTCCCGATCGAGACGATCACGGCGCGATATATTGAAATCTATCATCGTGATATGACCAGCCTTGGCGTATTGCCTCCAGCGATCGAACCACGGGTAACTCACCACATCGATACTATCGTCACGATGATTCAGCGACTAATTGAAACTGGACACGCATACGAAGCAGAGGGACACGTATTATTCCACGTTCCTGCATTTAAGGGCTATGGCAAACTTTCAAGACGTGATCTCGAAGATATGATTGCCGGTTCTCGTATTGAAGTTGAGCCTTGGAAGCGAGATCCGGCGGATTTCGTTTTGTGGAAGCCGTCAAGTGGTGGTATTCCAGGGTGGGAGAGTCCCTGGGGGATCGGTCGACCCGGTTGGCATATTGAGTGCTCGGCAATGGTTGAACAGCACCTTGGGATTACCATCGATATTCATGGTGGAGGAAATGACTTAAAGTTCCCTCACCATGAAAACGAAATTGCCCAAAGTGAGTGCTCTCATGGAGGTGCGCCATTCGCTAAGTATTGGGTACATAACGGCTTTGTTGAAATAGACAGCGCAAAAATGTCGAAATCAATAGGTAATGTGCTGCTCGTAGGGGAACTCCTTAAGCATTTCTCCGGCGAAGTAATACGTATGGCCCTTATACAGGCTCGCTATCGTGAGCGGATTAATTGGAATAATCGGCTTTTAGAACAGGCGAAATCTCAATTGGATCGGCTTTATAGGGCTCTACACCGACTTGAGGGAGTGAGACTAAGTACTCCACCAATTGCTAATGCTGCGTTTTATCGTGCGATGGACGATGATCTAAATACTTCGTTGGCTATATCGAGTCTTATGGAGTCGGTGACTCGCGCAAATACGGCTGTTAGCTTGGAAGAAAAAGTGCGGGCCAAGTCTGAGCTGCTCGGTGGAGCTGCAGAGCTCGGTATCTTGCGGGATTCACCATCAGATTGGTTTACAGAGCACCCTGGACAAACGCTTGACAAAGATCAGATCAAAACCTTGATTGCAGAGAGAAATATAGCTCGAGCAGAGAAGAATTGGTCGAGGGCCGATCAAATTCGAGAAGAATTAGATGCAATCGGTGTTCAGATTCAAGATAGTCCAGATGGCACCGAGTGGCGGACGTAGAGTGGTAGGATGCCTCGGTCGGTATGTAGAGCTGTTATATGTCATTG
>DPMX01000014.1 GCA_003540955.1 Gammaproteobacteria bacterium | reverse complement strand
TGAATTGGCCCGAGCATTTGGGCGCGGTCGAGACCACTCGCAACGCAGTTGAGGCTAGCTTCCTGGAATGTTTGACTTTGTTGGAGGCACATTTCTCCGAATGCCGATTTGCCTTTGGGGATCGTCCGTGCCTCGTTGATTGTGCGATGATGGGGCCACTGTATGCGCACCTATACCGTGACCCTCATTCGGGGACGATTGTGCGAAACAAAGCGCCGAAGCTTTGTGCGTGGATCGATCGTATGAACGCTCCAGAGACGAACATTAAAGACGAACCAGGAGTTTCGGACTTTGTTCCGATGACAATGATCGCCATATTGCAGCATTTGGGTGCCGATTACGTGCCAGTCTTAAATACTGCAATGCCCCTGTTACAGACTTGGGTTGGCAACTGGTACGCTGGTGAAATACCGAGGTACGCGGGAAGTCATCAGTTTACGATGGGCCGCGGTAAATTTTATAGTGCGGATGGTATTCGGTCTATATACCCTTTCGAGCAATGGAAGCTTCAACGAGTACTCGAGGTATTCGAGTCGTACACGGACGATACTCAAGATGATTTAATCCGATTTTGCGATGAACTCGGAGTCTCTGCCTTGCTCACGCTAGATCTCTCAAATCGGCTTGAGCGAAAAAATTTCAAGCTAGTGCGCGCAAATGCTTGTGCTGAGTGAATCTATTTTTGAAAAATAACAAGAATCTTCTAATTAACATTCTTTGTGCGGTGTCCTTATGCGATCCCGCGCTGGCGAGTTACATGTCGAGTTACCGGTATCACCAACGATAAAAGACAACAGTTGAGTTGCTATAGCGTTACATGCGGTTGCCTTCACTCGGGCTAGTAACGGTATCGGAATTATTACCGCAGGCACGAAAGATGTGCCTGCGGTTTCTGTATTGATCTTCCCCGCGATTTTAATATTACTGAGATCCCAGATTGCTGCTTCGTAGTTTGCTTCATCGTCCCATGTTTTGAAGCCGAGACAGCCACCACCGCCTGGACCGACTATACAAGTTACCGAGCCTGCGCTATCGGTTGTCTCGGTAAAACCATCGATCCAGACAAAATAGCGAATACGAAGCTCTTTAAATTTTTCCGCGATCATAGGGTTTTTCACTAACTCACCCAATTTGGCTACCTCCATCGGAGCGGTGCTGATCTCGAACCAAGGGTAGAGAGCATCGACGAATTCTGCTTCGGGTATCACACGAAGGTGAGACGATGAGTTGTCTATAGTTCTACCCACGCATTGAATAAAATCGTGTTCAGTGTCTTTTCCCATGTCGTGGCGTCGACCAAGTACTACGATAGTGTCATTCTCTGCAAACGTTGTATTAGTTACGCGATATTCATCAACTGTAGTCGTCGTTTGACAGCCGCCAAGAAAATGGGCGAGCGCAAAGATTATTAAGGTCCGTGGCTTTAAGCTAACCCAGAGATGATTATACGTAATGTGCTTCATTGCTATTTGTGCAACAGGGCTCTGATGGTTCCTTGTTTGCGTATTCCAGTCGATAATTTTGCGCCGGCATCTCGCAATGCCAACGAGATAGCATCATTCAAACCGGTGGATCGGCTCGAGAAACGTTTTTTTTCTGCCTTTCCGTAGCTCACTATCTCCCAATTTTCGATAGGTATTCCCGCTGCCGTAAGCAAGGAAATTTCGTAGCTAATCCAAGCTTCGTAAAAATCGAAGAAGGTCTCCTCGGGTGTCCCTAATTGCATTTCTTTAATTTTAGGTACGACTATGAGATCAGCCGATAAAGGACTGTCTGCGTCTGGAAGTTGGGGCAGTGAAATTACGGTGTTGAATGTTGACGCCCAAACCTGTTCAAACATCGCGATCTGCGAACTACCAGTGGCGATCGACCAGTTTGCACGCTCTTCGCTGTTTTCGCGGTAACTGTGCGTGCGAAGCGAATTGTGGTAGTAGACCGCCACCGTCAACGGTAAGCTCTCGATGAGCGCAGCCGGGACGGTGTTGTCTACTTGTATCGTCAAGCTGCGGCTACAACCACCAGCTAGTAGCACGAGCATCGCAACCAGGGTTCTGTCTAGTCTTGTGGGAGTGCTCCGGGAGGCCATGGCCCATTTTAAGACATTAGCGGAACTGATTTAGACCGACGAAAGTTCCGCCGTTTCGCCTCGTTAATTCTCGCATTAACGAGGCAAACCTCATTCCTGTTATCTGCAGGTGAGGTGGGTTCGCTGCTTGGACCGGAAAGCCGATTGCATGGATACGAACCCGCGGATTTCCCGACGCGTCTGTCCGGTTAAGCGTGCCAACAAAATCAACAACCTCACGAATCGACCTGCCGGTAAATTCATCGCCATATACAAACAGGCTTATTTTTTTGTCTGGCGCGTAGAACGTTCGGATGGCCGCCATAATGCCTTCGACCGGACTGCTATTACTAAACGCATTCCAGGTCAGAAGACGATCGATAACAACTCGACGTCTAGCGGGCGTATCTGGAATCCATTGGCCGCTGTAACTAGTAAACATATAACTGCCCATATCATTTAGGATCTGTATGCCTTTTACTCTGGGGTAGACCTCCAGTGTTTGTACTATTTGATCCACTACTTTAGGCCACGCGTAACGAAACATGCTACCGGAGGTGTCGATTATAAAAATAATGTACTCGCTATCTACCGGGATACCTCCGATCAAATCATTACTATTCTTCTTGCGATCTCGCTGGGCATATAGGCGACGCATTTCTTCCGTTAATTCCTGTTGAGCAGTTTTAAGTTTGCCTGCGGTTATTGCATTTCTTGTTGCGCGACCGATTTTGTCTTTTTCGTTAGCGCGAAGCACAGCTAATGTGCGCCGAAATTTTTCGTTTTCGTTCTCTAGAGCTGCCAACTGAGTCTGTTTCGAAGCTTGATCTTGTTCCGCTGCTTTCGCATCGCGCCTTAGATGAAACAAATCGCGCTGCATATTTGATATTTGTGCCGCTCGAGGATCTTCAATTTCCTCCGCGGGAGGGTCATCAAATTTTGCGATCATTAGTAACAATATTATTGCACCGAAACCGCATGTGATGACGTCAAGGAAGGCGATACTGATAGGTTCGTTATCGCGACGACGGATACTCATGGCCAATCTTTCGCTGGAGTCAAGAACGCACCACGTGTTTGTAGGGCGACTTGCCAATAAGCCCACGCAGCCATTGGATCCCCCTCCATGGGTAGCAAGATCGTATTAATTGGAATGCTGCGTGGCAGCTGACTCATTGCGTCTTCGAACAAATCTATGCGTTGCTGCCCGGTCACGGTTGTACCCCGCGGTGGTGCTAGGCCTTGAGTTGGTAGCCCATCAGTAATTAGATAGATATTATCTGGTTTTGGTGACAACCGGTTAATTGCGGCGAGTGCCGCCGCTAAGCTCGAACCTCCATTGGGTATGACGCGCTTCATTTTACCAATCGCGCGATTCAGTTGATCGAATTCACTTACCTGCAACCACCTCCATTTAGTCTCAGGGAGAACCGGTACTACCGAAGTGTTGTAAGTAAATATTTGGTATGCGCTATCACGAGGAAAGCGGGCGCTGATCCAATCTACTGTCTCGAGCGCCTGTTGCCATTTCCACGAGCGTCGCTTCGCCGCATCATCCATATTTCGCCGGCGGATGATATTGACGATAGTGTCATCCAACATGCTTGCCGACGCGTCAAGTAATATCAGAATACGCTGTCCACCCAGTTTGAGGCCAGTAAGGTATTCTCGGTTACCTTCCCCAGTAAAGGTCCTGACCTGGTCAGACTGAGCTTTTATCTGTGCGGACACAGTCTTTTTTTTCTGTTCAAGCCGCTTAACATCAGATTTCATTTTCTCAATCTCTCGATTGCTAATCGATGCGACAACGGTCTTGCTTGCTGCTCTAACTTTTGCAAGTTGTGTACGAATTAGTTTGGCCTCTCCCTGCGCGGTTGTTAGTTCCGCATCCAAGGTGGAAGCCTGACTTTTTGCAGATGCAGTTCTGGCCTGGGCGTCCCCGATGTCTCCATCTAGCATCTCGATTTCCCGATTTAGATCGTATGTCGGCATGACATCTTTTACGTCGGTGTTATGCTTAATGATCAGAAAAAGTAGTACCACCGCGCCGAGCCCGCACGACATTATGTCTAAAAAAGAAAGGCTAAAAGCGGAAAAGCCGCGGCGGCTGTTACGCATTAGCAGCTGCGATGGTGATTGGTAAATAGATACAAGGGGAGCCTTCAACCGTGATTTCATCGCCTAGCCGGAGCGGTGTGTCGCTCTGGACAGGTCGGCCATTGAGTCGCAGGCGTGCATCATTTTCGGCCACCAGGCGAGTTACTGTGCCATTGCGGATTAGGTGCGCGACCACACAATCACTAGGAGTGTGTAAAGCCTCCCCCTTTTTAGATAGGAAAAGCGGCGTTGTATTAATTTCGTAGGCGCTAGTGCCAGACAGTATGTGTGTTGGGGTACTATCGGGACGGTCAGAGTTGTGTAGTACCATTTTTGTGACATTGGCCGCTACAGCAACAGTCGGGGATTTAGAAGCTTCCAGTTTGACGAGCAGACCAACACCTTGTTTTTTTTCGCTCAACCGTTCTGCAAGTTGCGTGCAACCATCGAATACAGCGGCCTCAGTTAACACAAATTGGTTTTCACGGAACTCTACAAAACCAGGCATTGTCGCTAAGCGACTTCCAATCAAGCAGCGATCATGACTCGCGATTCGACTATGGATATCGCGATAGACTTGATCTGCAACTGATATGAGATCGCTCTTCGAAATGCGTGCGTCAAAACGGGAGCCGCGAAACTCAATATGTACCTTGAGTTCGCGGCGCGATTGCAAGAGCGTGAGCCATTTTGGCATTTCGTTATATAGTAGCTGCTCTGTGTCTGCTTGATGTAATGGATCGAATCGTGACTGAGTTAAAAATTGATCAGATACCAAGGTAACGAAGCGTGTCATGAGGTTGTCGAAGCCCGCGCCGTCAACAGTCTCGACATTGGTCCGGGTTACGTTATCATCGATCAGAAGTGTGGTAATGACAGCTCGATGCCGTTGTATTTCTATGTGATGGAACGTGCCGGGCGCGACGCAGACTGCGGCGGCGACTGCCGAATCGACAAAGGCCCGCACATCAATCTTACACGCTTCGACTATCCCCAGGAGGAGCGATAACTGCGTCTTCGTATATCCGCCTGGGATGGCAAATACCATTGACGCGGGCGAACCGGCAGCCTGATGCGAATGCTTTAGGTGTCTGAAGGCGAGATCTGCGTGGTGACGTACCTCACGTGATGATCTGGGTAGCCCAGACTGGTCTAACTGATACCAGAATCGATTGTGATAATTACGTGGGTGCAAGTAGGCTTCTCGACAGGCGGAATCTCCAACTTTAATTTCAGCGCCTCGTACGATAGCGCCCGCAGGACTTCGCACAACAATATTCCCATCTTGTGCGACTCTTAATTCCTGATCGTTTAGTTCGATTACGGCAACGTTCATGACTTATCTCAACGCCAGTTGGCGTAACAAGTTGACATCAACATATGATTGCGTATCAAGCACTAGGCGCTCTTGCAAAAGTTGGAGCTGGTGCATGAGGAACATTATGAAAAGGCTAATGACGAGCGCGATGAATGTTGAATTGAATGCTACTCCGAGACTGGTCGTAACCCCTACGATATCGCCTTCAACCGCTCGATGGGCTTGCCCCAAGGCCTGACCGATACCTCGAACGGTGCCAATAAATCCGATCGAGGGAATCGCCCAAATAATGTATCTGATCATTGCGAGTTCCGAATCTAGCCGATCGGCTTGCGTTTCACAGACGTCTTTTACTGTCGTGGCAACATCTTGAATACTATGCGTAGACCCAAATCGCTGTAACGCCGCTAGTAGTGAACGGGGCACTAGATATTCGCGTTCGGAGAGCGGCAGCGCTTGGATGGCGCGAGAGAATTTTCGGGTATCCTCGGGTAGGATTCGCGTACCATCCTCAACATCTAGCAGCGATCGTTTGAGGTATTGTCGTTCTTGCATGCCCTGGCGCGCTTTAAATCCAATGATTGCGGTCGCCCAAAAGGCGAGAATAAAGCATGCTTCTTGTTCGTAATCCTTAATAACAGCGTAACCGGAACGACTTATCTCTGTTACTTCGCCTGCAGACTGTAGTTCTAGTTGTTCGAGGTATTCCGTTTGTGCATTTGGCCGAACGACTGTGATATAGAATGCATGTACAACTATGATGGACACCATCAACGCAATAATCTGAAAATAGAACTCAAAGAATGGGCTATGTCTCATAATTGTAATATCCGATGTTAGATGTCGACTGGGAAAGGAACCGGAAAATCTTCAGATATTTCTTCGCTGGGCCTGAACGTGTCAGCTGGTAGTGACCGACGAGTGTATTCTGGTTTCTCGTCTTGAATATCTGAGGTTTGGTTTCCTCGTTCCTGCTCCTCATTAGTTTGGCTAAATGCGGGCGCGCAAATAATAATTAGTGCTAAGCCTACAATGAACGCTTTATTGTGCATAACGTGCAATCCTGAAACCGACATCATCGCGTCCCTCATTACCGAAATCGCGATAGGCAAGGCGCAACTCCGTTTCCGTCGCATGACCCCAGCTCGATCCGCGAATGACACGTGATTCACCATTTCGTGGGCCAAGAGGATCTTGGGCCACCCCCGAATGCTGTCCCGCCGTGGCGGCATAGAAATCGTTGATCCATTCGGAGACGTTTCCACCGAGATCGTAGATTCCTCGGAGGTTGGCCGAAAAGCTTCCCACCGGCGCGGTGACTTTGAATCCGTCATTATAATCTGGGATGACTAAAGCCAATATGCTGCTTGCGCTCTGGTCGGCATAGTTGCCTGAGCTTCCCCGAGGCGGGAAATTCCCTGCCCACGGAAATTTAAAAGACTCATTTCCTCTTGGTGCCGTTCGTGCGATCCAAGACCATTCTGCTTCAGTTGGCAGACGATAGCCAAGAGCGGAAGGGTTAATGCCTAAGACTCTCCCGTTCCTTATTTGGTAGAATACGTCAAGTGAGTCTTTGCGACTAAGCCAGTTGCAGAATAGCGCCGCATCTTCCCATCCAATTCCAACAACTGGGTAGGTATCGCCATTAACATCAACGCCATTTATCGTCTTCGCATTGTGGTTCGCAAGAAAACGGCGAAATTCGCCGTTAGTGACCTCTTTTACGCCGAAATAAAACGGCCGTGTGAGTTTCGCTTTATGTAGCGCCTCATTGGCCCG
>DPMX01000321.1 GCA_003540955.1 Gammaproteobacteria bacterium | reverse complement strand
CATCACTAAATGACCGATCACCATGAAGTTCATCAACATCATCAAACAAGCCCTCCACATAGTCCATGGTATACGGCCGTAGTGGATGGCGCGCCAAGCGTGCTATCTGCCAAGAATCTAGCGAAGAGAAAATGTCCTGAGTCAGTTCTCGAGACCTATTCGCGAGCTGGCCAATTTCTTCCGTCATATTAACGTCGGAGACATTACCGAGCTTTCGTAGATCCTCAATCTTGGCTTCCAATTCTGCAATCGGTTGCTCAAAATCCAAGAATTTTAGATTCACCTGAGTTACTTCAGATATATCTTCGGTCATTTTATGTCCCCGAATAGCGAATACATCCTAACATTTTCTAAGTACCGATACGCAGCGGATCTCGGTACACCTTATTTACCATAGCACCCACTAAGACACTGATACCAGCGAAGCCTAGGTGTATTCGACTGAGACCGACTCTGCACCGAACTGTGTATAGAACTGTTCTAGTAACATATCGGAAATCGATACTTGCCAATCGTCGGATAAACGCAAACGAGCGGTCGCAGTGCCGTTGGTATATTCAATCAAAACAGGACACCCCCCTGGCGTACAATTCGACAACGAATGCTTTAACGACTCTAACCGTACCTTATCTAATTTCGACCCAACCCTCAAAACCACGCTTCGTGCGAATTGATTTCGCGCTTCATCCAAACTCAAAACGGTCTCCGCCCTCACGGCATGTTCGCCACTAAAAGTATCAAGCGTACATTCCCCGATGACTACGCAAACCTTATCATTAACAATGCGGTCAAGATGTTCATCTAAGACTTTACTAGAAATCGTAACTTCGGTGCGTGCAGTTTTATCGTCTAGTGTAACAACCGCCATTTGACCCCGTCGCGTTTTAGTCATTCTCACGCCAACGATCAAGCCTACAACTCGCCGTTGTTTCCCAGGTTTAAGGTTCGACAGGCGACAATTCGCAAGGCCATTAATCTCTTCTGAGTACCGGTCTATCGGATGGCCACTTAAATATAACCCAAGGGTTTCTTTTTCCCAGGTAAGCAATTCTTTATCTGGCCATTCAGGAGTCGCAATTGCTAGCTCCCACGCTTCAAGATCTAAATGATGCATCCGATCTGCAGATCCATCACTTACATCACCAAGGCCAAACATATCACTTTGCCCTACCGCTATAGCACGTGCTTGCTGCTCTGCAATTTGACCTGCACGGACCGCGATCGAGGTCAATCCGCGACGCGACGCACCAAAACAATCTAATGCTCCAGAGCGTATCAGCGCCTCCACAGCCCTTTTATTTATCTTTTTTGCGTCATTTCTGCTGCATAGATTAAATAGCTCCCGGTATGATCCACCGGCTTCCCGCTCCGCGACGAGTGCTTGTATAGCCGCCTCGCCAAGTCCTTTAACGGCTCCGAGGCCATAATAGATTTTTGCGTGGTTGGCGACAGTAAAACGATAGGCACAGGCATTAATATCTGGAGGTCCAACCTCAATCCCTATCAAACGACATTCTTCAATCAACCGGACTACCTTGTCCGTTGAATCCATATCAGAAGATAATACTGCAGCCATAAACGCCGATGGATAATGAGTTTTTAGCCAAGCTGTTTGGTACGCAACTAGAGCATAGGCAGCAGAATGTGATTTATTGAACCCATAGCCAGCAAATTTTTCCATCAGGTCGAAGATCTGGGTTGCAATGGCTTTTGCAATGCCATTAGCAACGCAGCCATCCAAGAATGTTTGACGTTGTTTGGCCATCTCTTCCGGTTTTTTCTTACCCATGGCTCGGCGCAAGAGATCGGCGGCACCAAGCGTATAACCGGCCAAAGATTGTGCTATGTGCATTACCTGTTCCTGATAAAGAATTACCCCATAGGTAGGCTTCAGTATGGGTTCAAGCTTCGGATCAAGATATCTAACCGCCGCGCGTCCGTGCTTCCGGTCGATATAGTCGTCAACCATTCCAGATTGTAAAGGCCCGGGTCGGAATAAGGCGACAAGTGCGATAAGATCCTCAAACCGATCTGGTTGCAGTCGCTTTATAAGCTCTTTCATCCCTCTTGATTCGAGCTGGAATACTGCAGTAGTTTGAGCTCGCTGAATCAATTTAAAGGTCGCAGAATCATCTAATTTGAGGTTGTTGAAATCAAGAATATCTCCACCCTTGCCTGATGCATCCGCATTTATATTATCGATAGCCCAATGGATAATTGTCAGGGTACGTAACCCGAGGAAATCGAATTTCACAAGACCGACCGCCTCAACATCCCCCATGTCAAATTGTGTAACCGGTGCGGAGCTGCCCTGCTCACAATAAAGCGGCATGAAGTCCGTCAACGCCGATGGCGCAATTACAACGCCTCCAGCATGTTTCCCCGCGTTTCGCGCCAGCCCTTCTAGACTTTGCGCTAAATCAATAATTGCCCGCACATCGTCTTCCGTGTCGTACCTGTCTTTTAGAAGCGGCTCCTCGTTTAAAGCGCGCTTTAGCGTCATATTTGGGTCAAATGGGATCAGCTTCGCTAACTGATCGACGAAGCCATACGGGAAACTTAAGACTCTCCCAACGTCGCGGACGACGGCCTTTGCAGCCATCGTGCCGTAGGTGATTATCTGCGCTACTTTATTCCTACCATAGCGTTCGGCGACATAATCAATCACCTCATCTCGGCGATCCATGCAGAAGTCGACATCGAAGTCCGGCATAGAAATTCGTTCAGGATTGAGAAAGCGTTCAAACAATAGATCATATTCGAGCGGATCGAGTTCTGTAATACCTAACGCGAACGCCGCAAGTGAACCAGCACCAGACCCACGCCCGGGGCCGACCGGGATATCGTGTTTTTTAGCCCACTGTATAAAGTCAGCGACTATAAGGAAGTATCCGGAAAATCCCATCGAGATAATAACTTCTAACTCTTCCTCAAGACGCCTTGTATAGGCCTGCCATTGCTCTTCACTCTTGTCAAAGCCCTTTGCCCGTCGGTCGCTCCGCCAAGTATCAAATCCACGTAATGTTTTTTCTCTTAATTCCCCATCTACGGTCTGATGTTTTAAAACAGGGAATATTGGTAAGTGATATGTCCCGACATCAATTTCCAAATTGCACCGCTGGGCAATCGCATAGGTATTCTCGATTGCCTGAGGTATATCGGCGAAAAGTTCGGACATTTCTTCCCCAGACCGCAAATATTGCTGAGCAGTATAGTTGCGGTGACGCCGTGGATCCGACAGGGTACGGCCATCGTGAATACAAACACGTGCTTCATGCGCCTCAAATTCATTCGGGCGAAGAAATCGCACATCATTCGTCGCTACAACAGGTAGACCGTATTGCTCTGCCATTCGCAGTGCACCAGCGTTAGCTTGCGTCTCACCCTCTCTTCCGGTTCGAGTAAGTTCTAAATAAAATGCATCACCGAATAAATCGCGCCAATAACGTACCAGTTGGTCAGCGCGTTTTTCATTGCCGTCTATTAAGGCAGCACCAATATCTCCGTTAATTCCGCACGATAAAACAATCAGACCGCCAGCGGACTCAGGTCCTAACCAACTGTACTGAATACCAGGGATTCCACGCCTTTGTCCCTCAAGATAACTTCGAGTTATCAATGCCGAAAGCTGCCGAAATCCACCATGATTACGGCACAAGAAGAGCGCACGATGGCGAATATCAGCAGTGTCGGACGAGCCTACCCATAACTCAGCACCGATAACAGGTTTAATACCCAACTGACGCGCATGTACATAGAACTTTACTAACGAAAAAAGGTTGCACTGATCGGTTACGGCGACCGCCGGCATTTCCAGCTCAGTCACGCGCTCTATCAAACTCGGGATCCTAATTACCCCGTCGACCAGAGAGAACTCCGAATGTACATGCAAGTGGAGGAATTGACTACTCACTGCACTGACTCAAGCAGTCACGCACAGGGGAAAATGTTCGCCTGTGCTCTGTAATGGGGCCGTATCTTTTCAATGCCGAACGATGTCTCCTCGTTGGATAGCCTTTGTGACGGTCAAATCCATAATATGGGTATAGCAAATGCAGATCGTGCATGATTCTGTCACGCGTCACTTTCGCAATGATAGACGCCGCACTTATGCAAGGGATCTTGCTATCCCCCTTTATGATCGCAGAAATGGGTATATCAACCTCTGGGACATAATTCCCGTCACACAAAATTCGATCAGGTGTAACCACAAGATCTTCTATTGCACGTTTCATTGAAAGCAAAGTCGCATGCAAAATATTTAGCTCATCGATCTCCCGGGGGTTCGCTTGACCAATACCAATCGCAATCGACTTCTGTTGTATTTCCGAAAATAACTCTTCTCGGCGCGAAGCGCTAAGCTTCTTAGAATCGGCCAAAGTTGGGAGTCGCAGCGAAGAATCCAAAATTACCGCTGCTGATACGACGGGACCCGCGAGTGGTCCTCGTCCCGCCTCGTCGACCCCTGCTACCCACATAATTCTACAATACCTTATGCTGGACGAGACCCAAGACCGCCTCGGCCGCTTGCGTGGCCGCATCTCGGCGTAATGTATGATGCGCTTCGCTGCAGTGTGCTTCGTACTTACGAACCTTGTCTTCGTTCTCTAGCCATTCAATAGTCGCACCAGCGAGCGCATCGGCGGTCATCGCAGATTGTACAAACTCCGGAACAATCTCCTGCGAAGCCAGTACGTTTGGCATTGCGATATGTCGAACCGTCACTAGTCGTTTCATTAAAAAGTAACTCATTGGCGCTAATCTATAACCGACTACTAACGGTGTTTTTGTGAAAACCCCCTCCATAGTGATAGTGCCCGATGCAACTATTGCCGCATTACTTGCACCTAAAACGTCATGCGACCTTCCTCGCCTAACCGTGAGTTCAATACCGGGACTCACGGATGCCGCACGTTTTAAAAAGTACGTCTCAGCATCTCCATCAATCGCCCCAGCAACAAAGGCGGTTTCCTTATTCCTTTTCGCGACTAGATTCGCAGCGGAAAGAAACACATCGACGTGTCGTTTCCACTCCTGCACTCGGCTTCCTGGCATCAAGGCAACATAGGGTCTGGTCGATTCCAGCCCGAGCTTGCGACGCGCGCTCACCACATCTCGCGCAAGCGGTATCTGGTCAGCTACGGGATGGCCAACAAATCTTGTATCCACACCATAGCATCGAAAAAAATACTCTTCGAATGGGAATAATACTAGCAGGCGGTCGAGCCGCTCCGATAAGGTTTTCGCCCTCGACTTGCGCCACGCCCATATTTGTGGCGCGACGTAATGAACTGTCTTAATATTCTTGCTATAAAGACGTGATTCAATACCCGTCACAAAATCAGGAACATCGATGCCAACAAATACGTCGGGACGATCATCGAGGTAAAAACGCAGAACACGATCCCGAAGCCGCCGCAACTCAGGGTACCTTCGCACAACCTCGACAACACCCATTACAGACAGCTCGTCAATGCTGGCGACTGGTTCGCACCCAGTGGCCAGCATCTTCGGACCAGCCATTCCAGTAATCCTGATACCTGGACACTGCAGGCGAAGCGCGTCAATCAATGCAGCTCCGAGCTGATCTCCAGAGGCTTCTCCTGCGACGATTCCAACATGCACCATCGTTTTACGTCGTGTCTATATCAGCAAGTAATGCGCAACTCTTGCGCCCTAAAAATTTACCGAACAATCCCGCGTTCCGACTCCTCAATGAACTTAACCATCAGACGAACCTCGGCATTCTCGACTGCCTGGTGTTTCAACTCAGCTATCGCTTCTTGCAATGAAAGGCCTCGTCGGTACAGCGCTTTATATGCACGTTTTAGAGCCAAAATCGTATCGCGGTCCACCCCGCCACGCTTCAAGCCTTCCCGATTTATCGATCGCGCCCGAGCGGTATTGCCCTCAACTACAACGAATGGTGGAACATCTTTGACAATAATCGCGGCGATTGCCGTGAATGCCCTTTCACCCACCCGACAGAATTGGTGTACACCGGTAAAACCACCCAAAATAGCAAAGTCGTGTATTTCTACATGGCCCGCTAAGGTTGAGTTATTCGCGAACACTGTGTGAGAA
>DPMX01000195.1:3455-4231 GCA_003540955.1 Gammaproteobacteria bacterium | reverse complement strand
CATTTGGAACATGAGCCACTGGATCGCACAATAGCGGTCGCTCAAGCCCTGTGGCAGGAGTCGCCCGGTTTTCTCCGCTAGGTACATTAGGATTGCGCCGGATTCAAATACGGTTATATCAGTCTCATTATCTACGATTACCGGGATGCGTCCGTTCGGGTTGAGCTCCCGGAACTTTGAGGTACTTTGTTCCCCCGCAGTCAGGTCTACAGAATGTAGCGTATAGGGTAGATCCAGTTCTTCGAGAGTTATTGTCGCTTTCCAGCCGTTTGGAGTAGCTGCTGTGTATAAATCTATCAAGAGCGTTAGTCTCGTTCATTGAAGTAATGCGATTTGCGCAGTCGCGCTCGGTGTTAACTGTAACCTACCAGGAGTCTCACGGATAGTTGGGTGAATTTAGTTGTCGTGCGTTGGATCGATTACGGCGTGGTTAAAAGGCCATTCTTTCCCCACTGGTTTCGCTTTGCGATGGAGTGCAGAATTACCCTCCGGAAAAATTACTAAAATCAGAGGATAAATATGATCGAACTCTACACTTGGCCGACACCGAATGGCTGGAAGGTTTCAATTGCATTAGAGGAGATGGGTGTCCCATATGTTGTTCGCCGAATCAACATTATGGCGGGTGAGCAAAAGCAATCAGAGTTCCTTCGTATCAATCCGAACGGTCGTGTTCCGGCCATAATCGATACGCAGCAGGGTATTACAGTATTCGAATCTGGGGCGATTTTGATTTATCTTGCAGAAACTAGCGGCCGACTTTTGCCGGTAGAACG
>DPMX01000195.1:0-3112 GCA_003540955.1 Gammaproteobacteria bacterium | reverse complement strand
CAGTGGCTCATGTTCCAAATGAGTGGAATTGGACCAATGATGGGGCAGGCGAATATTTTCTCGCGCTATTTTCCGGAGAAAATTCCGACCGCGATCGATCGATTCCAATCGGAAGTGCGCCGCTTATTTTCTGTGCTCGACAATCATCTTGCTAACACTGAGTATCTTGCTGGAGATTATTCGATTGCTGATATTGCCAACTGGTCGTGGGTGCGGATCTATTTTTGGGCCGGCGTGTCAGTGGGTGATCTACCCAACTTACGGCGCTGGCTTGAAGTGATTGAACAACGTCCGGCTGTGCAAGCTGGTGTCAGCGTGATCGACCGAAGTAACTACGAAATGTTAACCGGCGGGTTTGGGGACACCGAGCAGCTTACAAAAGACGCGTACGGGCTCGTTCAAACTGGCGAAAACCGATAACTGCATATACTCAGAAAAGTCATAATGCGCGAATGCTCGTTTATGATTGTTGTATATTAAGACCGAATAGGTAAAAAGTTATGGATCAATTTACAGGCTTAATAGCTATCGCAGTTATTTTCGTTACCGTCTATGTCCTGTCTAACAATCGCAAACGCATTAATTGGCGCTTGGTCGTTTGCGGTTTCAGTCTTCAAATTATCCTAGCAGTATTCATACTGCAAACCCCGTGGGGTCATACTTTATTTGAGTTGCTTGGCCAAGGAGTGGAAAGATTGCTAAGTTTTGCAAATCATGGAGCGAGTTTCGTTCTGGGACCCTTGAATGACTCCAATAAAATGATGGAATTGTTTGGCGATCAAGGTGAGTTTATCTTTGTTTTTAAGCTGATACCGACTCTAATTTTTGTGTCAGCGCTGTCTGCGATCGCGTACCACGTTGGTTTAATGCAACGGGTGGTTCAATTTATTGCGTCGGTGATTTACCGAGTAATGGGAGCGAGTGGTTCTGAGGCGACATCGAATGCGGCCAGTGTGTTGATTGGAATGTTAGAGGCACAGTTGTTGATCAAACCTTTTCTTTCAAGGGCGACTCAGTCGGAATTGACGGCGATTTTGGCCGGATCGATGGCCTGTATTTCTGGTGGGATCATGGCGGTATACATTCAGATGGGAATAGCGGCTGAGTTTATGATGGCAGCTAGTATTATGGCGATCCCTGGTGCTCTTGTGATCTCAAAGATGATGTATCCAGAAGTCGAAGAATCGACAACAATGGGGAGGATAGCACTAAACATAGAGAGAAAATCGGTCAATGTTCTCGACGCGATATCCAATGGTGCAATAGAAGGTTTGAAGGTTGGTTTTGCTGCAACTGCGGTTTTGATCGCAGTACTCGCGTTGGTAGAGTTCCTCAACTACGGAATTGGTAAGTTAGGGTTGCTTTTGGCAATGACAATATTCCCTCTTGGTGAAAGTGCAGTGATACTGAGTATGGATCTAAATCAGCTTAGTCTCGGCAGTGTTTTAGGGGCCTTGTTCTATTACCCGGCAGCAATCATGGGTGTGCCACTTCAAGACGCTGCAACGGTCGGAGGACTTATGGGTACCAAGTTGGTAGTTAACGAGTTTGTTGCCTACAGTCAGTTGGCGCCGATGCTAGAGAATGGAACCTTAGATCCGAAATCCGCGCTTATTGCAACGGTCGCACTTTGTGGATTTGCTAACTTTGGATCGGTTGCTATTTTGATTGGTGGAGTTGGTGGAATGGCTCCTGACCGTAGGCACGACCTAGCAAGATTAGGTCTGCGAGCGATGCTCTGTGGCACGTTGGCCTCCTATTTATCTGCATCGATCGCTGGTATTTTGTACGCTCGATCTATCGCCCTTTCCAATCAGGAATTAATAGTTCCAACAGTTACTATTTTGATAGCTGGCGTCATCATCATCTACTATAACATGAGAGAGAATAGGAAAGCCGGAATCTGACTATTACAGTGCTTCGTAGCACCTGCTGTCCAGCATACTATTGAGATTGTAGGTTTCTCTGAGTTTTAAAAAGTGCGAATATGGATAAAACGCCTTGGTGATGGGATAGGGTGGTCCCACACATTTGTTTGTCGTCTGAATTTGTTTAAGTATCGATTGCCGCCAGGAGCTTTGCGATCCGCGGCCATGCTTCGTTCCCCGCTTTGTCCATTAGTGGCAAGTAATTTGGGTTAAACCACTCGGCTAGCCCTGTTTGATACCCGGAGGTTTCTTTTATCGCTTCGTACCAACGTGCGAAGTTTGGTTTATTATCCCACATGCGACTCAGGTGGAGATGTTCGAGGCGTGTCCCGTAAGGAGCGTACGCGATATCGCTCAACGTTAGCGCGTCACCGACGATCCATGTGTGGCTTGCGAGCTCCTGATCCAATTCTTTTAGCAATTTCTCGAACACTAAGATCGCCTGCTCGAAACGTGGAGATCCGATGCCACCTGTTACCACTTGTCGCTGTACGTTCTGGATATAGGGGTCGGGGATCGACGAGAAATGGTGCTCCAGTGCTTCATCAGTCTCTAGTGTCGCAATAAGTTGATGCCGAAAGGCGATCCCAAAGCTCAAGACGATTGTTTCCAGATGCACCCCATCGTCAAGACGCTTCATCCAACGCCGGGCCAATGCGCGGCCGTAGGCATCTGCCGGTAATAGTGCTGGTTCTGGGAAAACTTCATTGAGATATTCGATGATCACGTTGGATTCAATTAAAATGTTGCCGTCATGCTCTAATACCGGCACTAAGCCCTTAGGGTTTATCTGCAGGAATTCAGGTTTTAGTTGATCGCCCGCGCGAAGATTGAGCTCCTCGCTTTCCCACTCGACCGCTTTCTCAGCCAAAACAAAACGTACTTTTTGTGCGCACGACGACATATCGTTGTGATATAGCTTGAGCATAGGTTTTACACCTCCCTCCCCCAAGGTATCACTAGTCTTCAGCCGAAATACTAGTCGATTGAGTTGCGGTCGCAAAGTTTTCTCTCGACTCATCCCATGTATGATAAGGTCCAGCTGGCACGTAGAACGTTGTTATTGTCTTGATTCGAGGCTCAGGCAAGGGTTTAGTTTATGTTCGAAACTGCATATCGGGATCTCACTGAATCGGAGGTCGAGATATACCAAACAGAAGGTGTCGTTTTGGTAAAACAATGCG
>DPMX01000261.1 GCA_003540955.1 Gammaproteobacteria bacterium | reverse complement strand
TCACCAGCGCGGGCCGCTCGAACGGTATGTTGTTGTCGAAGAGTTGCTTGCGGCTGGAGCGCCAACAGGTTTTCATTGGATCGCTGATCGGCAAAGTGGTCCTTTACTTGCCCGCTATGGTACCGAAGCGCAGAAGAAAAATATTCTACCCAGGATCACTGCAGGGAAGGCATGCTTTTGCATTGGCATGAGCGAACCCAATTCAGGTTCTGATCTCGCATCGTTGCGCACGCGAGCGGACCGTAGTGACAGGGGTTGGATCATCAATGGGCAGAAGATCTGGACGTCACACGCGCACCAGGCTAACTATATGATCGCATTAATCAGAACGTCACCAGCCACAGAAAATCGACACGAGGGTCTATCGCAATTTCTTATCGAACTACCCGCCCCTGGAGTAACGTGTCGCCCAATAAAAGACCTAACTGGGCGGGCTCAATTTAACGAAGTATTTTTTGAGGATGCGGTGATTCCTCACGAAGCACTTATCGGTACTGAAGGGGATGGTTGGAAACAGGTGGTAGAAGAGCTTGCATTTGAGCGTAGTGGGCCCGAACGTTACCTATCTTCCTATATTTTACTGACTAATCTTATCGACACAATTAAGGATGCTGCATCAGCAGCGACATTAAAAAGGATAGGATCACAGATCGCACTATTAGTGGCACTACGTAATATGTCCTTAAGCGTAGCCGGCATGCTAAATGAAGGGAAAGATCCTACCCTTCAGGCCTCTATTGTCAAAGATGTCGGGTGTAGCTTTGAACAGGGGCTTCCCGGCCTAGCCCAAGAAATAGTTGATTTAGAACCAACTATTGCCGGATATGGTATCGACTACCAACAGGTATTAGGAAATCTTCTTCAACTTGCACCATCTTTTTCACTACGAGGGGGAACCCCAGAGATACTCCGTGGAATCATTGCGCGAGGTTTAGGATTGCGATGAATGAACTACGCAATATCCTAGAAGAAAGCGTCGCCCGCGTTTTCGACGACCTAATCACTAATGAATTCCTTGCATCAACAGAAGAAACTGTCAAACAAAAAACTTATTTGTGGCCGGGAGATCTTTGGGATACGGTCAAGGAGCTTGGCATAACACAAATCTTGGTGGATGAAGCTCGAGGAGGAATGGGTGGTTCATGGACCGATGCATATGTAGTGGTTCGCCGATGCGGCTACTCCAGTGCGCCACTGCCGGTCCCGGAGGCTATCCTCACTGGCTGGCTCGCCGAACGTGCATCTATCGAACTGCCACTGGGTGTCGCTGGCATCATTTCTCAAGCACTACCTAGCACTTACCTCATCGACAGTACTTTAAGTGGCCAAATCCGGAATGTTCCGTGGGGACGATCCGCCGATTACTACGTTGGTATTACGTCAGACAAAAAACTTATTGTGGCAACGCGGGAGAATGTCGCAATCTCCCCCGAAGAGAACCTCGGGCATGACCCGTGCGACACTATCTCATTCAATCACACACCCATTATTAGCCAGGCACCCATTGATCTCCCTTCCGATGGAGTCCGTTGGTTATGTGCGTTATTACGTAGTGCGCAAATCGTTGGAGCGAGTTCGCGCTGTCTGGAAATCGCCCTGAAGTATGTGGGAGAGCGAGAACAGTTTGGGCGCACGTTATCTCGCTTTCAAGCTATTCAACACCAATTAGCCGTAATGGCCGGGGCTGTAGCGACGATTGAAGCAATTACGGCAACCGCCTTCCGCAAAATGGAAGCGCGCGGGATAAGAGAGAATGACCGCGATGCGAAACTGGAAATAGCTGCAGCGAAATGCCGATCAAGCGATGCGGTCGAAACGATAACGAGCATCGGACACCAGGTGCACGGGGCTATCGGGTTTACCTATGAATATGGGTATCACTTCTTAACTAGGCGACTGTGGGCATGGCGTGCAGAGTTTGGAGGCAGTGGCGAGTGGGGAGAGTATCTTGGACGGTTAGCCGCTACTGAGGGCGGGGATAATATTTGGCGATACATCACTAGTTGATAACTATAGAGGACTACAAAGAAATAACACCTTAATGGCAGTAAGCATGCGAATTCCATTGGGATAAAGTGCTCAGAAAAAATCGAGAGAAAACAACATGAATAACGATTTATTATTTGAAAAGAACAAACACATCGCAACATTGACGATGAATCGCCCTAACGATCGTAATCCACTCGGAATGGAGGGAGATGGGCAAAACTTTGCCGAGGCTGCCGAGCAGATAAACAATGACACTGAGATTCGCTGCGTAATCCTAACAGGCGCCGGCACGGCATTTTCCGCTGGGGGTAATCTGAAGGCGATGCGGGACCGCGAAGGCTCTTTCGGTGCCGCCCCATTAGAAATGAGAGAAACAGCCTACCGAAAAAACATACATCGCATAATTCGGTCCCTATGGGATATCGAAGTTCCAACGATAGCTGCCATTAACGGCCCCGCAATTGGCCTTGGTAACGACATTGGTTGCACTTGCGATATAAGGATTGCGGCTGACACTGCAAGATTCGGCGCAACTTTTCTTAAGGTTGGCTTACTCCCTGGCGATGGCGGCGCGTGGTTGTTACCACGTGTAATTGGCTGGTCAAATGCAGCGCATTTATTTTTCACCGGGGATGTTGTCAGTCCGGACACTGCAAAATCGTGGGGATTAGTCTCGGAAATTGTGCCTGCCGCAAGGTTAATGAATACTGCCTATGAATTGGCCGAAAGAATCGCTCAACAGCCGCCACACGCGCTACGCATGACAAAACGATTGATGCGTGACGGGATGAATTCGAACTTCGAAACTATTATGGAGATGTCAGCTGCGATGCAAGTTATCGTGCAGAATACGGACGATCATGTTGAAGCGGTGAACGCGTTCTTTGATAAGCGTACGCCAGACTTTAAAGGTAAATAGTTCACCTTTAGATATTGTACGAGACCTAAATTCAATCCTTCAAAATTCAAATTATCGCCAAAATGGACAACCTATGCAGGATTCCGTTTCACCAATTGCCGTGCAATTAAAATGCGCTGAATTTCATTAGTCCCTTCCCCTATGCACATCAGAGGCGCGTCGCGATAATAACGCTCAATATCGAATTCTTCTGAATAACCGTAACCTCCATGCACGCGCATGGCCTCCGTTGCGTTCGATAACGCTGATTCAGACGCAAAGAGTTTCGCCATGCCAGCCTCCATGTCGCAGCGTTCACCTCGATCGTATTTCGCAGCTGCCTGCTCGACCAAGAGACGTGAAGCCTCAACCCGGGTCGCCATGTCAGCTAATTTAATCTGGATTGACTGATGCTCACAAATCGGTTTTCCAAATGTCGTCCGTTCTTGCGCATAGCGCACTGCATCATTCATTGCAGCCCGAGCTATACCAACGCCACGAGCAGCAACATTGATCCGACCCAACTCCAGACCTCCTACTGCATGGTGGAAGCCATGTCCCTCTTTTCCACCCAAAATCCGATCCGCATCGATACTGTAATCATTAAAGCTTAGTGCCACGCTTTCTAGCGCGCGATAACCTAGCTTTTTTAACTTCCCATCGACACTAAATCCTGGGCCACGTTCAGCCAGAAACAGACTCATTCCTTTATACGCAGGTTTCACTGTCGGATCGGTTTTGGTGAGAACGGCGTAAAGACTGCCGTACATACCGTTTGTGATCCACATCTTTGACCCATTTAGTATATATTTGTCACCATCCCTTTTGGCGATCGTTTTAATCCCTTGTAAATCCGTTCCAGCATCGGGTTCAGTCAGACATAATGCCCCATGCAATTCAGCGCTAGCGAGCTTCGGCAAAAAATGTGCTTTCTGCTCCTCCGTTCCAAAGCGTCCTATTAACACGCCTAACATCATATGGGTGTTAATTACCCCAGCGAGACTCATCCAAGTTTCCGTAATAAGGGTAATGACTTTAGAGTAGGCGCTAGCTGACATGCCGAGGCCACCGTGTTCTGGCGCATACATCAACCCAAACAAGCCCATTTCTTTCATTTGCTGAACGACTTCGTGTGGATACTCATCCTCGTGATCAAATTGCTTTACCACCGGGCGGACCTCTTTGTCCAACCAAACCTGGATCGCATCAAGTATATGGGCCTCGTCTTCCTCAGAAAATGCTTCTACTACATTCGCCATTAGATAATATGCTCAGAATTTTCGGGTGGCACTAGACTAGCATACCGTTTTCGACAAAGTGTATAAGAATTCAGCTGCCGCCAGGTTACTTCCACATAAAAATATTATTATCACCATGTCACCGCACACGCACAGAAGCTAGTATGACTGAGTAATAATATTTCGTTTATACTCTGAATTGGAATTTTATGGCTACAATCCGCTACCTCGCATACGGGTCTAATCTCCATCCCTCTCGGATTGGCGCCCGCGTCGGCGCAATCACAGCTATCGGGACGACCTCATTGCCCGGTTGGAGGCTCCGATTCCATAAATACAGCGGAGACGGTTCAGGAAAATGTAATCTTGCTGTTGACCGTTCGTCTATAGCCTTCGGGGCGATCTACGAGCTTTCACATAGAATGAAGGAGCGCCTCGACGAAATCGAAGGAGTTGGCAACGGGTACCGCGACACCAAAATTACCCTCCCGGGGTTCGGTGACACTTGGATCTACCTTGCGGAGCCATCGCACATAAAAGAGTGTGCGTTGCCGTACGACTGGTACCATGGATTTGTCCTTAAGGGTGCAGAACTAAATTATTTTCCGAATACATACATCACGGAGATCCGAGATGTCCAGGCTATCCAGGATCCAAACGAGAACCGGCGTAATGCAAACTTAAGTATTCTCCGTTCAATATAGGCGCATCCTTCAGAGCGTTTACTCTCTTCTTCTTCTGTCTGATTGCACGCCCAACATCTCCAGGGTATGTTAGCCGACCTATTTTTCAATGAGGGTTAAATAATGGAACTTTTATTTCACGCCAAAATCGTTAAACCAGAAAATGCTTCTAACGAAGAGTTTTTTGAATTATGGCGAAAAGAATCAGTGGCGGCTCTGGAAGCGGTAAAGGCTGGGGCAATTAAACATATATGGAAGGTAGCTGGTAAATACGAAGTGATTGCCGTTCTCGAACTTGATAATGGGGATCAAATGGATGAGGCCATACATGCTTTACCTATCTGGAATTTAGGATACGCCCACATCGTTCCGGAAATAACATGGACTCCACTGCGGCCATACGCAAATTGGGCAGAACATTTGAATACATTATCCAAAGGTTGACTTTACAGCCCTAGTATAGTCAAGCAATGATTTGTGTGGTCTACGGTTACCGGCGGTCGCGCTCCTGCGCCCCCGGTAACATCCTAATTTCCTCCTGAGCTATCTGAAATGTGGCATGATTTCTCGGGCAACCTGATCGACCACTGAGCGGGTTTCTAAAATAGGTTGTATCGCAATTTGGTCTACACCAGCATCGCGCATTTCTTCGATCATCCCAATTACTTCGGTTTTAGTTCCAGTAAGAGTCGTCGCCTGGATGATTTTTTTCGTCATTAACGCCTCATGTTCATCTTTAAGGTGTTGCAGGTAACCACTGTACAGCTTTAAGTGTCGTGTCTCGATCGGAGCTTCTGGCTCACGGTACACGTTAACGAACGCCATTAATTCGTCACGCAAATCCACGGGTAATGCGGCCGGATCTTGATGGCAAGATAATGCGAAAATATTGCTGCTCGAAGCGACCATGGGACCCACAGCTTCACGCACGGCACGAGTCTCAATTTCTTCGTTGCTATCCGTGAGATAAAAAGCCGTCATCGATAACACATAGATATTATCGGGATCCCGCCCCACCTCTTCCGCACCCTTGCGGAGTTGCCCAACCATCCATTTGACAATCGACGGACTTACTGCACCGAACAAAATAACCCCATCAGCTACACGACCCGCTAGTTGGGCGACGCGAGGTCCGCTCGCAGATATATAGATCGGGATCGAGTTTTCAATATTGATGAATCCAAGATCTGGATTTAAAAACTTAATCTTCCGATGCCTGTCGCCTTCGCTATATTCAGTAATTTCACCTGAAAAAAGGCCTCGACACACCCGAACATGATCTTCAAGATCAGCAACTCGCGCAGCAGGCATGCCCATAGTCCGTCGTGTCGTGTTGCCCGTGCCAATACCCATAATAGCTCGACCCGGCGCGAGGGCGTTTATTGTGGCCATACCGCAAGCGCTTAAAGGTGAAATACGTGAAGCCGGATTAGTTACCCCAGGACCAAGCTTAATTTTACTAGTACGATCT
>DPMX01000048.1 GCA_003540955.1 Gammaproteobacteria bacterium | reverse complement strand
CATGCCATGCGCAATCACGTCGTCTAATCCAGACTCACGCGCAAAATCAAAATCTATATGAATCGGGTTGTGATCCCCCGACGCGCCACAGTATATCGCCAATGTTTGGCGGGTAATTGGCGGCATCGTTAGGGAATGAAGATCATCATTGATACTTAATACAGTACCCTTCGATTTACACATCCCCTCCCCCTCACTCCCTTCGAATAACAATCGTGCGTGAAAAGTCTGCGACCGCTACGTTAGTCTGATCGGTAATGCACACGTCTTGAACAACAAACTCTAACGCGCCACTTTTCTTGTCGTAGATATCGACAATCTCAGCGTTAAATGTCAACACATCTCCAGCACACGCCGTCTTTTGATAACGAAACGATTGACCCCCATGCAGGACACGGGACAACGGAATGCCTACATCGCGAAACCACCGATAAGGCTGAGGTTGTTCCATCTCCAAACAAAATAAGAAAGTAGGAGGCACTGGGATTGAACGATATCCTGCCGCTTTGGCAGCGATCTCTTCCGAATAGATAGGGTCAGACTCGCCTATTGCCTTAGCAAACAGACGCAATCGACCTTTCTCGACTTCCGCATCGAATGGCCTCGACTTGTAGCCGATGAACTTCCGATCGATCACTGGAGTACACCCTCTGTTTCACACAATGGCGATACATCGTAACATTAGTAATCAAAATTTTGAGTGGATACAATGAAACTGGAACAAAATCGTCACGTCACCGGCCCAGGCGTATTAGACGGCGTGGCTGTCCTCGACTTTACTGCCGTTATTTCCGGACCCTATTGCACTCGGATGATGGCTGACCTTGGTGCTGATGTGCTGAAGGTGGAACCCCCTCACGGCGAGTTCCTGCGTGCGGTCCCGCCCCACCGCGAAGGCGCGAGTAAGCTTTTTAGTCACCTTAACGCCGGGAAGCGCTGCATAAGCCTTGATCTAAAAGACCGCACCGCCATAGAAGTCGTCAAACGATTAGCGTGCACTGTTGACGTCGTGATCGAAAATTTCAGTCCCGGCGTCATGCGGCGCCTCGGAATTGATTATGCCGTATTAAGCGCACTCAACGAACGTCTTGTTATGTGTTCGATTTCCGGCTTTGGGCAAACTGGGCCGGACGCGCAGCGCCCGGCATTTGCCCCCGTGGTCCAGGCTTGGAGCGGCTACGATGCGGTAACTTTAAACTACCAACCTGGTATTGAAAAACCACTTAATATGGGTCTGCCTGTGGCCGACAACATTGCTGCATTGCAAGCATTCGGCGCAATAAATTCAGCTTTGTACTACCGCGAGAAAACCGGCGTGGGGCAATATATCGACATCGCCATGTTCGATGCCTTATTGGGAACGATGCAAAAGGATTTTCAGTTAGCACTGGACCCACAAGGGCATGATCGTCTCTACGGCCCACTTGCAGCAACCGATGGCTATATCTTTCTTATGGTGGTCAGCCCTCGGCACTTCGAAGACTTAGCAGATCTCATGGGACAACCCGAACTAAAGACCGACACCCGTTTTGCGACGACCGTATCCAGATTGCACAATTATGCAGAGTTACAAGCAATCATTGCCGCCTGGGTATGTACAAAAACGACCTCAGATGTACTCAATCAACTTAGTGCGTGCAAGATTCCTGTCAGTAACTATCGTGAAATCGCTGAAACGCTCGACGATCCGCAGCTTCAACACAGAAATATGATCACCGAAGTCAAAGATGAAGGTGGCTCACTGAAAGTGCCCAATACGCCGTTTTTGTTTTCACATACCCACGCCGCAATACGACCTCAGGTCGCCCGAATTGGGGAACATAATCAAGCCGTGTTTCGAGACCAACTTGGGTTAGATCCGCAGACTTTCACTGCATTGTGATCGCCCACCACCCTGATATTTCTTCTGCTCTTCATACATAGGGCTGGATATTTTCCAAACAAGTACCCAAGGTCGATAGAAGCTGTTAGGTCAGAAATCAACGAGGCCTGCCGCAGTTTAAAACTTATTAATTACTTGCGGATCACTGGTTTAAACTTTATCCGATGCGGCTGATCCCCATCCCCCTGCCGACCTTTTCGCGCAGCTTCGTAGTCCTGATAATTGCCCAAAAACCACTCAACATGACTCTCACCCTCGAAAGCTAAAATATGCGTAGCAATACGGTCGAGAAACCAACGATCATGAGAAATCACAACTACACAACCAGGAAAATCTAGTAACGCCTCCTCGAGTGCCCGCAGCGTTTCGATGTCTAAATCGTTCGTCGGTTCGTCTAGCAATAACAAATTGCCGCCAGTACGTAATACCTTAGCCAGGTGCACGCGATTGCGCTCCCCTCCTGACAATTCACCTATACGCTTTTGTTGATCGCTTCCACGAAAATTGAAACGGCCAACATAGGCACGCGATTGTGTCTCGTAGTCGCCAACCTTGAGGACATCTTGGCCTTCAGAAATTTCCTCCCACACGGTCTTTGCATTGTCCAAGGAATCTCGACTCTGATCGACATAAGCAAAGCGTACGGTGCTTCCCACCTTTATTTCACCGCTATCCATTCGCTCAGATCCGACAAGCATCTTAAACAACGTCGTTTTACCGGCTCCGTTCGCTCCAATAATGCCAACGATGCCTCCCGGCGGCAGATTGAAAGAGAGCCCATCGATCAATAAACGCTCGCCAAAACCCTTTACCAGACCCTGCCCTTCAACCACAACGTCACCGAGCCGTGGCCCCGGCGGAATATAAATCTCATTGGTTTCATTGCGACGTTGAAACTCCTTCGACTGCATCTCTTCGAATCGCTGCAAACGGGCGCGACTCTTTGCCTGACGCCCTTTCGGGTTTGCTCGCACCCACTCAAGCTCAGCTGCGATATTCTTACGATGCGCCGCTTGTTGATTTTCTTCTATTTTTAGACGTGCTTCTTTCTGTTCTAACCAGGAAGAATAATTGCCCTCCCAGGGAATACCGTATCCGCGATCGAGCTCCAAGATCCAACCAGCCACGTTATCAAGAAAATACCGATCGTGGGTCACCGCAACCACCGTACCATTATATTGCTCTAAATAACGCTCCAACCAAGCAACAGATTCTGCATCAAGATGGTTCGTTGGCTCATCCAATAGCAACATTTCGGGCTCTGACAAGAGCAAACGACACAATGCGACACGCCGTCGTTCGCCCCCCGATAACTTTGTAACATCGCTGTCCCAAGGCGGCAAACGCAGTGCATCAGCAGCGATTTCTAATTTACGCTCGATTTCCCAACCACCAACGGCATCAATTTGATCTTGTAGTTTGCCCTGCTCGTTTAGTAAAGCCGTCATCTCTTCGTCATCCATCGGTTCTGCGAAACGATCGCTAACGGAATTAAACCGATTCACTAAAAGCTTTACGTCGGCAAGGCCCTCTTCAACGTTGCCAAGAACATCCTTGCGGTCATCTAGTTGCGGTTCTTGCGGGAGATAACCAATCCGAAGCCCTTTTTTTTCGATTGTCTCCCCCTCAATATCGGTGTCGATCCCTGCCATAATACGCAACAAGGTCGACTTACCTGATCCGTTAAGGCCGAGAACACCAATTTTTGCTCCCGAAATAAAGCTTAATGAAATATCCCGCAGAATATGTCGGTTTGGATGTACAAGTTTCCCGACTCGCTTCATAGTGTAGACGTATTGCGCCATCAGCTAATAACCCTCCTCTAGAAAAATAACACCAAAGTGCTTTTCACCCGCCCCGTATACAGCTCTTACTCGAACGTCTGGCCGGTACATCTTCAAAAATCTCTGCCCCTGCGAGTAGACGTGTAAAATATGACCGTGGATAAATCAGTTACAAAACTCGCAATTCTCTTCGCAGATGTCTCCAACAGCACCCGGTTGTATGAACAATACGGTGATGCAATAGCGCGCTCAGACCTCTCGGCATGTATCCAATTACTAGCTGGCATTTCAAATAATCTTGGCGGCGACACGATAAAAACTATCGGAGACGAAATTATGTGCGCATTTCAAGATCCGGTTAAAGCGGCGCTTGCATCTACTGAGATGCAGGCGAGTTTGCGCAAAGCCTGCGAAGAAGGCAAATTCAGGACGGGCGATTTACACATAAAAATTGGCTGGCACTTCGGCTCAATTAACTGGCACATCGAAGAAATCATTGGCGAAACCCCGCTAATAGCGCAGCAAGTGAGCCGTCACGCCAAGGCCGGAGAAATCCTGACGACCCGACAAAGTATCAACACTCTACCATCTGCTATGATCCCGCACTGGCGAACCATTGATCACATCGAGGCCGCGTCGCCTGGGGGAAAACTCGAAATCTGCAAAATCTTTTGGGAGAAAACTGACGAAGAGACAAACATCAGTTCAGTTCCTATAATTCACCCTGTACCGACAAAGACCGAGTTAACTTTATATTACAATGGTAAAACCTTTCATGTGGGTGATGCGAAAACCCGATGGCGGATCGGCCGTAGCAAGACCGCCGACTTACGTGTCGACGGTAACTACACGTCGCGCCAGCACGCAGAAATTACTTGTCGAAACGGGCGATTCTATCTCCGAGATGAGAGTGTTAATGGGATCGTACTAGTGAACGAGGGAGGAGAGC
>DPMX01000041.1 GCA_003540955.1 Gammaproteobacteria bacterium | reverse complement strand
TTCCAGTTCTTGCCGATACCCATTGAGAGTAGGGAATTAGAGTTCTTGATCGAGGTCTTCTCAATCAAGTAACCTCCGTCATGGTTCCCGCCTAACCTGGTAAGGTCAAATAAACCGTTGGGTTTGAAATTTGATGGAAACATTTGATCCTGTTCGTCAAAGTGTTATTTGATGGCGGAATATAGTCGCTTATGCGTTCCTAAATAGACTGAAGAGTCAGTTGCTGAAAACCACTGTATGCGAGATTTCACCTCCGAGCGGCACCGTAACTTTTTCCTCTATGCGTTCACCTTTATAGTCGCCGCGCACGATATAATCGCCAGCCACGACCATAAACGTTGTGCTACGGCGTACTTCCCGTGCAACTGGTCGTGTGCCTTTTGCGCTGTTGCCGGTATAGAGGCTCCAGCCCGCATGTCCTTTAGTAGGTGCTCCATCTGTGCCAACTGCTTCTACTCGTAGCAGGCCTGCACCGAGATCTATTGTGCGTGAACCGTTATCACCGGCCTTAAGATTAAGTTGGAATTCTAGTTCCAGATCTTCACTATCGACGACCCCGATATAGTCCCCTGGCGGAACGTTAAATCGGACACTGCTACCCGGGTCTGTGGCAACTCTTGCTCCCCGACTACCGTCTGGGTTTATTGTGAATACTGCCCATCCTAAAATTCTACGCAGGGGTTTTGAGTCGGGACTTAATTTGGCATCCAGCTCAATACGCGCATGAGCCATGACTACATCCACGTTCATCGGGTCGGTAGTTTCTACGGTGAACGTCTGGCGTCTTTCAATATCGCCAACCTTTGCAGTCGCTACGTATTCCCCTGGCTCTAGGGCCACTGCATACTCAGCCGTAAGTCCAATATGTTGGCGTTCTCCAATTCCTTTTCCTGCTTGCAGATACACGTTCCACATTACCGCTTGCGTGAGAAGTTCTTCATTTCCATCCAAGGCGCGAAGTGTAACGTTACGAATAACTTTGGTCTCACTAACTGTTTTTCCTAGAGCCTCTGATAGTTCACTTGCGTTGGCTGCATCCAGGTAAAGTCCACCGGTTTCATTAGCAAGGCATTGCAAAGCAGCGGTATTTTTTCCAGCTAGATCGAAACCGATCACATGCGTCCGAAAATCGATACCACTAGCAGCCAATTGCTTACCTAGTGCGCAAGGATCAGCATTGCAAGTTTCGAGGCCATCAGTGATTAGGATTACGGTACCGGCAGTGGTTTCATGATTGAGTGCTTCGGCAGCAAGTCGCACAGCCTCAGAAAGGGGGGTTCTACCCTTTGCATTTACATCTTCCACCGCAGATTGGAGTCTGCTGGCGTTAAATTCACTAACCGGCACAAGAATCTCAATATCACTGCAATCTCTTGTGCGGCGATGGCCGTAAGCCATGAGTCCCAACTGATCCGCCGTATCCCAGTTTTCAATAAGTTCTCCCAGTACACGTTTAGCGGATAGAATTTTTCGCTCACCATCAACACGACCTCTCATGCTCCCTGACCCGTCGAGCACAACCATAACGCGGCCGTTTTCGGCAAGAAGTGGTTGGGCACCAGCCAGGAACATAAAGATTAGAGGTATGACTAGAGGGATTGTTTTTTTATACATTGCGAATTATTCCCGCTGTTTTTGCTACGGCTGATTTTACATCTGATATATTGATCAAGCTATGAAAAACCTGGTAAGCAATAGCTGTGTATGGCGTATTTGAGGAAGGTTTCGAAGAGGATGCTTTGCCAAATGTGCGAAGATGATTGGAATATTTTCTCTGCCTTAGTGAAGGATAAGTATGAAAGATCATGGCATAAATAAGCCTATAACGCGCCGCGATTTCGTTGGAGGCGTGGCCGTCGCGATAAGCGGTAGTGTGGCTTCGAGGTGGTCAGAGGCTGGGGCGCCGGTGGTTTCATATGAACATCTTGACGCAAAAGGAAATAGGTATCCGCCAGTTCGCACTGGCATGCGGGGTAGCCACGATGGCTCTTTTGATGTCGCTCATAAGATGCGAGATGGAATTCGTTGGAATAATTCAGTGGAAACGGAAGAGCAGTACGATCTTATTGTTGTCGGAGGTGGTTTAAGCGGTTTGGCGACAGCCTGGTACTTTAAAGAAAGGGACCCGGCGGCGCGGATTTTAATCCTCGACAACCACGATGACTTTGGAGGTCATGCAAAGCGGAACGAGTTCTGGCACGGTGACCGGATGCTGCTTTGTAATGGCGGCACGTTAAACATCTCGAATCTTCATCGGTACGACGAAGAAGGACAGCGTCTTCTAAAGGCATTGGGTATAGACGTAGAACGTTATTCAGACTTTCATGATGGTGATCTGTATATATCTCACGGCTTGGGCCGAGGGGTCTTTTTTGATCGGGAAACGTTTGGTGAAGATCGGCTCGTGGTTGGCGAAGGGGAGCAGTCGTGGCCGCAGTTCCTGGCGCAGACACCCTTATCGGCTCAGGCGCGTCAAGATCTGGCTCGGTTATACGATGATTCCGGCAAAGACTACCTGGGACATCTTAGCCAAGAAGAAAAGGTCAAATTCCTTCAGAACACAAGCTACGAAGATTTTCTTCTTGAAAAGGCAAAAATTGGTCGGGAGGCAGTATCTTTCTTGTGGAGATCCACCACATGGGCAATAGGAATTGATGCAATCTCCGGGTGGGTTGCAGCTACAAGCGGTTGGCCGGGAACGAGCGGTCTCGGTGTGAATGAGTACAGCGGAGATGCGTTGTTCTGCCAATTTCCGGATGGCAATGCAACCATAGCTCGCCTTCTGGTCCGTTCGTTGATTCCTAGTGTGGCGGCCGGTAATACATTGGATGATGTGGTTGAAGCTCGCTTTGACTATAGTGCCCTTGATGTGCCCGAGTCGGCTGTGCGTGTCCGTCTCGATAGCACTGTGGTCAAGGTGAAGCACTGTGGTGACCCAGTAACATCTGATCAGGTTGAGGTTGATTATGTGCGCGGTGATCGCGCGTACCGAGTCCGCGGTGGGTCTTGCGTGTTGGCTTGTTACCACTCTGCGATACCCTATCTTTGCGACGAGTTACCGGCAGCACAAAAAGAGGCGTTATCTTCTGCCCTCAAAGCGCCACTGATTTACACTAGCGTATTGCTGCGGAATTGGAGAGCTTTTTCTCGGTTGGGGATTCGTAACCTGCGCAGTCCAGGTAGCTACTTTGAGTCGATGAGTCTGCAACCAGCTTTAAGCATCGGCGGATACCGCCATTCGAGTGGACCCGACGAGCCTATTGTCTTGCGCATGTCCCGAGCTCCGCTCGACTTACAAACACGTGGATTACCCGCGTCAGAGCAGTGGAAGGAGGGCCGGACAGAGCTGCTTACAACGACCTTTGAGACTTTTGAACTAAAGATCAGGGATCAGCTCGATCGTATCCTGTCGGACGGAGGATTCGAGTCTGCCCGTGATATTGAAGCAATAACCGTGAACCGCTGGCCACACGGCTACGCTTATGGCCAGGATCCGGAGACGGGGCAGGTCGCATGGAATCTCGATGAGTTGTCACCAGAGCGATCTCCCTGGCTTGAGGCGAGTAAACCTTTCGGACGCATTGCTATCGCAAACTCCGATGCCCGGGCGGATGCTATGACCGAGGGTGCATTTAAAGCCGCACATATGGCGGTCGCCGCACTCGTTAGCGATTGATTCCCCGACAGACTTCGATTAAACCGATATAGTTAAGCAATAACGTTCGGGGGAAACTAG
>DPMX01000042.1 GCA_003540955.1 Gammaproteobacteria bacterium | reverse complement strand
CAATTTTTCCACGCTAACTTCGACATGACCCTCATGACGAGAAATTTGACCGATTTTGACGTCGCAGGGCTTAATCGATACATGGAGGAGTTAGGGGAAAGGCCCTATCGAACCACTCAGCTAATAAAATGGATCCACCAATTAGGTGTCGTTGACGTCAACGAAATGACGAATATAAGTAAGTTGTGTAGAAAACGCCTCGTTGCTGAAACCGAAATCCGCTTCCCAGAGGTCGTGAGTCAGCAAAAGTCCGCAGATGGAACCGTAAAATGGTTAGTCCAAGTCGATTCTGGAAATTGCATTGAGACGGTATTTATTCCGGAAAACGACCGCGGCACACTCTGTGTGTCGTCTCAAATTGGCTGCCCTTTAGACTGTCAATTTTGCGCGACCGCGACCCAAGGATTCAACCGAAATCTTAGTATTGGCGAAATAATAGGCCAGGTTTGGTTAGCGGTGCGATACCTCGGGCGAACACCTGATCGCAGTCGGCGACTTACGAATGTAGTCATGATGGGAATGGGCGAGCCGTTGCTAAACTTCGACAACGTAGTCGGCGCCATGCAACTAATGATGGATGACCATGCATATAATCTGGCACGCAAGCGCATAACTTTATCTACAGCAGGACATGTCCCCGGAATAGACAAATTGCGGCAAACCTCCCCAGTTAGTCTAGCAGTTTCGCTACATGCACCAAACGACTATCTTCGCAATGAACTAGTCCCGATTAATCGGAAATATCCTATCGAAAGTCTGATGGATGCGTGTCGGCGATACATCGATGCCAACCCGCAAGATCAGATTACTTTCGAATATGTAATGTTAAGGGGCGTTAATGACGATCTCGCGCTGGCCAAGGACTTAACACGGCTGCTGCGCGGGATTCCTGCCAAAGTTAATTTGATCCCATTTAACCAATTCGACGGATCGAACTATAAATGCTCACACCGTGAGGATATTGACAATTTTCGCAATCACCTAGTTCGTTCAGGAATTGTTACTATAACTCGCAAAACACGCGGCGACGACATCGACGCTGCGTGTGGACAATTAATCGGAAAAGTACAAGCAAAAAATGCAATACGACGTAGACTAAAGGAGCTCAATAGGGCTTTATGAAAAAGAACATTTGGTTCACAATTTTCCGCAACATGTCGTATGCGAAGCGACCATATATAGAGTCCAAGGAAGGCGCCACCGCCGATTACAAAAATCTAAAGCAGCGTGATGGCATCGAGCAAGGCTGGTCCTGAAGTCTCAGTTGATTCACCCGGGCGTGCACTTGCTTCCGCTCGAAAATCGCGATCTCTTAGTCCAGCCAATCTTGCGTCTCGGCTTCGATTAGACACAAAAATCATCATGGCGCTTGAGCGTGACGATTATGAAAACCTTCCGGATCCTGCATTCATTAGAGGATATATTCGTGCAATCACAGCAGAGTTGCAGATCGACGCAAAAGAGATCCTAGATGCTTATGAGGCCCAGATAGTGACTACGCCTCCGCCGATTAGGGACTTCTCATCCCGAGAACAAAAACAGATTGGAAGTAATAGTACCATCATCAAAGCGACTTCCTATGGAATCGCTGCAATCTTAATATTTTTAATTGCTCTATGGTGGCGGTCGAATAATCGAATCGCCGAAATCGAGCACGAAGTCGGACTTGATCCAAAAGACATGATCGAGACTACACCAATTTCTCAAAAAGCTAACCACTACATTGTAGATGGTGAAGAATTAATATTACGTACTAATCCAAAGAAGATATCTGTGCCAGATGATGACGAAGAAATTTATACAGCGACAACAGATCCCGAACTCGGCGACACAGATCGGGGCCCTGGGACAAAAGGACTAAGAATTTCAACCACGGAGGATGCATGGATTGAAGTGTATGACCTTAACGGTAGCAAACTGTATTACGATCCGGTTAAAAACGATCACCCTGTCGAAATCGATACCGAGGAATATTACCGACTGAATCTCAGCAACACGAATTCCATTTCCCTGCGCTATAACGGCAGAGAAATTGACCTCAACCAATATTTGAAGAAAGGAGTTGCTTGGCTGCAAATTGGCGCACGAGAAATCCGCGAAGGCAAACAATGAAACTGCAATCAATTAAAGGAATGAACGACATAACCCCAGTGAATTCGGGCGCCTGGAAGATAGCAGAAAACTTATTGATCAAAATCCTAGATGGCTATGGTTATCAGCAGATTCGGTTACCGATAATGGAAAAGACGGCTGTATTCGAAAGGTCCATCGGCGACGTAACTGATATTGTGCAAAAGGAGATGTATACCTTCGAAGATCGCAACGGAGATAGCTTGACGCTACGACCGGAAGGCACTGCGGGCTGTGTTCGTGCAATACTCCAACATGGTTTATTGAATCAACAAAACCGTAAATTCTGGTACATCGGTCCAATGTTTAGACACGAGCGACCGCAAAAAGGCCGCTATCGCCAATTCCACCAAATCGGCGTCGAAGTTTTTGATTTGGAAGGTCCAGATATCGATTCCGAATTGATTATGATGACTGCAAAAATGTGGGAAGTTCTTGAGCTTACCGATCTTCGCCTAGAAATTAATACGCTCGGCACTGTAGAAAATAGGAAAAAGTACAGCCGCGAATTATTCAACTATTTTTCTAGTCACCGAGAGAAGCTAGACGCTGACAGTATCAACCGCTTAGAGCGTAATCCTATGCGGATTCTTGATAGTAAAAATCCCGCACTCCGCGAGTTAATTGACGAAGCACCTCGTCTCGACCAATGCTTGGACGCGGACTCGCAGCGCCATTTCGATAAGCTGTGCGAAATCTTAAGCAAGGCGAACATAGCTTTTTCCGTCAACCCTCATTTAGTGCGTGGGTTGGACTACTACTCGAATACCGTATTCGAGTGGGTCACTGATAGGTTAGGCGCCCAAGGAACCGTTTGCGCCGGCGGACGCTATGACGGTTTAGTAGAGCTCCTGGGTGGAAAACCGACGTGCGCGGTCGGCTTTGCAATGGGGCTAGAGCGACTAATCGAACTATGCGCACAACGCCTAAATCGGGAAAATCGAGATGCCCCAGATATCTATATAATTTCGACAAGAGAAGATCATGTCGCTGAGGTAATGTTATATGCAGAGTCAATACGAAATGTCGCGCCGGATTGGCGGGTAATCTGTCATTGTGGTGGCGGAAGCATAAAATCACAGTTAAGGAAAGCTGACCGGTCCGAAGCTGCGCTTGCGATTATCTTCGGAGAACAGGAATTTACCGACGGAACTGTGACCATAAAGCCTCTGCGTAACCAAGCCAAGCAGTTTACGATCGAACAAAGCAAAAGCATCGCCGCTTTAAAAAGTTTTATCAGGTAGTTGCAAAGTACATTATCTCCAAAAATGTGGCGTTATAATGTTGCGTTGTGTTTTAAATTGATGCATCAGACTCTTTTAGGCAACAACGAAGTCTCTTTGGGGGCATCAATGCTGTAACGCAGTGTGAAGGGAGGGCAAAGTTGGATATCTATGCAACAGAAAAAGAACAGATCGACCAAATAAAAAAGTGGTGGGGAGAGTACGGCAAGGCGATAATTTTCGGCCTCGTATTAGGACTTGGAGGATT
>DPMX01000221.1 GCA_003540955.1 Gammaproteobacteria bacterium | reverse complement strand
GGGAGCGCTTTATAGTGATGCTGTGCGCGTCGTTCGAATCCTCGCCGCCGGTGATTCAAATATTGCGCAAATGGCCTTCATTCACATTCATGGGGTCGAACTCTATAACCTCTCGATGCCACCAGCGCTGCAGGCAGAACATAACAAAAGAGTCGTGTCTGGTGACCTATGGTGGACGAACGCATATTCGGAACTCGGTGGCAAATCCATTTTTGATTACAGAGTCAAGATCGAACCCGATGGCTCAGATTGGTTAGTCAACGGGACTAAGTTTTATTCAACCGGGAGTCTTGCTGGGAATGAGGCCTATATCAACGGGGTCAATCCTCAGACTGGGGAAATACTACTAGCCTACGTACCAATGGATGCCGAAGGCGTTACCGTCCTGGACGATTGGTCGGCCATGGGCCAACGTACGACCGCCAGTGGGACCACGCAATTCGACAACGTCCGAATTTCATCAGATCGCATCTCGCCAACCGCCCTAGTTGACACTTTGAGTGGCGCCGATAGCTTAATCCTGGGCGTGCTCCCTCAGGCCTATTTTGGTGCAATTTTGCTTGGAATCGCGCGCAATGCAGTAAACGATGCCGCACATTACATCAAAAATAGCGCGCGGCCGTGGATCCACGCAAACACGGAAAATGCCGCCGAGGATCGGTTACTCCACCGTCAGATGGGGAATATTTTAGCACACGTAGACGCAGGAGAAGCTCTGCAAAACGCGGCATATGACCTAATGGATTACGCCCGCGAACATCGCTCGCCGGAAACACGTGCGCAAGCAGCCATCGAACTGCACAAATCAAAAATCATCGTCGTAGAAGCCGCGCTGAAAGCCGGCGAAGGTTTGTTTCAAATGAGTGGTGCAGCGTCAACCTTAGACACCTTGAATCTAGGACGGCACTGGCGCAATGCTCGCACGCTATCCCTGCACGACCCAATCCATTACAAGGAGCAAGTCGTAGGGGATTACATGATCAATGGTAACCCTCCGCCCGTTTCCTTTTACACTTAGGAGTTTTTCGCAGAATGAAGTCCTCTTCCATAAAACCCGACATCTAGGGTAGATTGTCCAACAATCTAATATCAATTTTTTGTACGGCGGGTGTCAGAGTCAATAAGTTCCATCTAGGAAACTTTCTAGTCAACCCTTCACGTGCGACTTAAAAATCACTCGCGCTCATCAATCGCCAAGACTGCCTGTAATAGCACATTACACCCTGCCTCTAAATCTTCAGCTGTAGCGCTTTCCGCCTCGTTATGACTCAGCCCGCCAGCGCAAGGCACAAAAATCATTGCGGTAGGCGCGACTCGCGATATATAGACCGAGTCGTGACCCGCTCCGCTGACGATATCCCTGGCTCGACAACCAAGTTGCTGTGCTGCAACACGAACCGACTCTACACAATTGGAGTCGAAAGTAACTGCTGGCGAATCCCAAATACAATCCAGTTTGCCAACAGTTCCACTCCGCCTGCATTCATCATCGATTACATCACGCAACCGCGTCTCCATGTAGTCGAGCGTTTCTAACTTAGGGTGGCGTAAATCGACACTTGCCTGCATAGTTTGCGGCACAGTATTACGCGACGTCGGCGCGGATCTCAAAACCCCAAAAGTGATCCGAGCATCGCTGTCTATCGTCTCGACGTCACGCGAGATCTCGAATATAACCCGGGCAAAGGTCTGCGCCGGATCTCGCCGCAGCCTCATTGGGGTAGTTCCCGCGTGAGCTGGCACACCCTCAATGCTGAGATCATACCAGCGTATGCCTTGAACTCCTGTAACAACACCGATCTGCTTACCCTCATTTTCAAGCACGGGGCCTTGTTCGATGTGCGCTTCGAATGCCGCCCGGACAGGGAACGGGCTTGCCCGGTGACTGCCTAGGTATCCGATCCGCTCTAACTCTTCGCGGAACGTTTTCCCATCTGTAGACTGCTGCCGATAGGCCTCCGACTGGTCAATAGCTCCCGCCCATACACCGGAGCCATTCATGGCAGGCGAGAAACGCGCGCCTTCTTCATTTGTCCACACAACGACTTCTAATGGGCCGTTAGTTTCAAAACCGAACGCGTTTAAGGTACGCAAGATTTCTAGACCACATAGCACACCATACACGCCATCGAACTTTCCTCCGGTCGGTTGCGTATCCAGGTGAGAACCGATAAGAATAGCTGCCCGCGATGGATCTTTTCCCTCCAGCCGCGCAAAAATATTTCCCATAGCATCAATACGAATTTTACAGCCAGCTGCTACGCTCCATCCACAAAACAGATCACGACCCGCGCGATCCTCATCTGACAAGGCCTGCCGATTACAGCCTCCCTTCACTGTCGCACCGACCTTTGCCATATCCATTAACGATCGCCATAGGCGATCTCCGTCGACACGAAGATTGAATCGTTCGTTTAAGATTTCCAAAATTTAAACCACTCCCGAATTGAGTTCGCTATCGTAGTCCCGCGGGGACTTGTTGTCTTCCTAAAGATGAAAATTCTATATTTACCGATATGATGGTAAATCTAACCGCGACTTAGGCTTTGCTTATTGAGGATTTATATATGGCCAAATTGACAATACTTTGAGAGATTTTTGGTAATTCATTTC
>DPMX01000078.1:12746-13781 GCA_003540955.1 Gammaproteobacteria bacterium | reverse complement strand
CACTGGTTTCCCAGCAGCAGTCGAAATTAAGTAACCAGATATCGAAATCACGGTCATAACTAACATTAATAAGTGATGCATACCGCGCGCCGCGAACCTCTGCACCAGTGGAATACTCGCTACCAAATTAGGTGATGGTGAGATGATCTTCCAAAAAAATAACACTACAACAAGCCCTAGGACCATCAGTCCAAGCGCCTTATGAATCGCCAGTGATTGGTTATACCACTTATCGAAATAGGTCAGGTCAACCATGTACCAACCCAAGCAAATAAGTCCAATGACTGCAAACGCAATAACCCAGTGAAGAACTTTGCTCACGAGGCCATAACGCGTCTCGGAATTTACTATGCGCATTTCGAAAAGATCAGTTCAGCGCCCCGTCACGAGAAGCTATTGATATTGCTAATATCGATAATGATCAGGCTTATACGGTCCCTCCGACGGCACACCAAGGTATTTACTTTGCTTCCTACTGAGTGTATCCAGCTTCACATTTAATTTGCCTAAATGCAATCGCGCAACTTTCTCATCCAATAGTTTGGGGATTGTGTAAACGCCTACCGGATAGTCATTAACATTGTTGTACATTTCAATTTGAGCGATGGTCTGATTAGTGAAACTGTTCGACATTACAAAACTCGGATGACCAGTAGCGCATCCAAGATTCACTAACCTGCCTTCAGCCAAAACAATAATGTGCTTATTGTTGGGGAACGTCACACGATGAACCTGTGGCTTGATCTCCAGCCATTTATATTTTTTTAACGCTTCAATTTGTATTTCACTGTCAAAGTGACCAATGTTGCATACAATCGCCAGGTTTTTCATTTTCCGCATATGACGTACAGTAATAACATCGCAGCAACCGGTAGTGGTTACAAAGACATCACCAATTTCGCATGCATCGTCCATCGTCATCACTTCGTAGCCTTCCATCGATGCCTGCAACGCACAGATCGGATCGATTTCAGTCACAATCACTCGCGCTCCCTGCCCTGCTAACGATTGGCAACAGCCCTTTCCAACATCGCC
>DPMX01000078.1:12207-12424 GCA_003540955.1 Gammaproteobacteria bacterium | reverse complement strand
ATAGCCCGCCACGATCGCGACTTTCCCTGACAACATTACGTCAGTCGCGCGAAAAATCGCATCCACCAACGAATGACGGCAACCGTATAGGTTATCGAATTTAGACTTTGTGACGGAGTCATTTACATTCATCGCTGGAAATAACAACTCCTGCTTCGCAGCCAACTGGTATAACCGATGCACCCCGGTGGTAGTTTCCTCGGTGACTCCCCGGATC
>DPMX01000078.1:11564-11887 GCA_003540955.1 Gammaproteobacteria bacterium | reverse complement strand
CCGGAGCAATGCGGTGGAAGCGTTGTGGATCACGCCTTAACGATTTTTTCAATTGGCTGTATAAAGCTTTTTCCTCTGGATTTTCGGGCAACTTGTCGAGAACCGATGGGTTGTCTTCGGCCTTATAGCCGAGCTGAACAAACATCGTCGCGTCCCCACCGTCGTCGAGGATCATGTTAGGTCCTTTACCATTGCCCCAATCTAAAATTCTGTCGGTATACTCCCAGTATTGTTGGACCGACTCACCTTTAACCGCGAACACGGGAGTACCACCTTTTGCTATCGCCGCCGCAGCATGGTCCTGCGTTGAGAAAATGTTACAG
>DPMX01000078.1:0-11265 GCA_003540955.1 Gammaproteobacteria bacterium | reverse complement strand
CTGCGTTGAGAAAATGTTACAGCTCGCCCAACGGACCTTTGCTCCAAGCGCTTCTAGCGTTTCAATGAGAACTGCAGTCTGGATTGTCATATGTAGGGAGCCTGTGATGCGAGCTCCTTTGAGCGGTTTTGATTTGCCGAATTCCTCCCGCATAGCCATTAACCCCGGCATTTCCTGTTCAGCAAGTTCGATTTCCTTACGTCCAAAACCCGCCAGCGAGATATCTTTTACAACATAGTCTGGTAGCGCTTCCAGTTGCATGGCCTTTTTATTTCTGGCTACTCTACGCATTGGCTTTACATTACTCACAACATTTTTCCTTATTACACGTCATTAATCACAAGCACTAAATTTTTAACTAACAAAACTAACTGATCGCCAATTTAAGTGCATCGACAAGATCAGTTTTTTCCCAAGAGAATCCTCCGTCGGAATCCGGTTCTCGGCCAAAATGCCCATACGCGGCGGTCCGTTCATATATGGGGTTACTCAACTCCAAGTGCTCCCGAATGCCCCGCGGGCTTAGGTTCATGACCTCTTGTAATACAACTTCGAGCTGCATCGGATCAACATTACCTTGGTCGTGCAAATCGACATAAACCGATAATGGTTTGGCGATCCCTATTGCATAAGATAGCTGGATAGTACAGCGCTCGCTGAGCCCAGCTGCCACAATATTTTTTGCCAGATATCTCGCAGCATAAGCAGCGGAACGATCAACCTTACTGGGATCCTTCCCTGAAAAGGCACCGCCACCATGCGGTGCGGCACCACCATAAGTATCAACAATAATTTTGCGTCCAGTTAACCCTGCGTCCCCATCCGGACCCCCAATAACAAATCGTCCGGTTGGGTTCACATAGAACTCTCTGTCATCGCACATCCAACCGTCCGGTAGAGCCTTGGTAACGTAAGGCCGAACAATCTCCCGAACATCTTCCTGAGACAAAGAAGCGTCGTGCTGAGTAGACACTACAACCGAGGTTGCGCGAACAGGCTTCCCGTTCTCATAACTGAGAGTGACCTGACTTTTGGCATCCGGACCGAGTCCTTGTTCGCTACCGTCATGGCGTGCTACGGCTAAATCTTGCAATATCCGGTGCGAATAATATATTGGAGCAGGCATCAAAGCGTCCGTTTCAGTGCATGCAAAGCCAAACATGATGCCTTGGTCTCCGGCTCCTTCATCTTTATCGCCAGATGAATCTACACCCTGCGCAATGTCGACTGATTGTTTATGTAAATGGCATGTAACCTTTGAATTTTTCCAGTGAAATCCAGCCTGCTCGTATCCAATATCCTTCACCGCCAAACGGGCGGCTTCAATAATTTGTTCGTGGGTAACAGAATCAGGGCCGCGCACTTCGCCAGCTATTACGATTCTATTTGTTGTAGTCAATGTTTCCGCCGCGACTCGTGACATAGGATCAGCACGTAGAAATTGATCGACTACGGCATCCGAAATTCGATCACAAACTTTATCCGGGTGTCCTTCCGATACTGATTCACTAGTAAACAAATAATTTGACCGCACGTAAGATTCTCCAGCTAGGATTCATGAAAAATTAAGCGTTGTAGTATGCCTTAATTTGAAAGAATTTGCGCCGTTTATAGGGCGTCAGAAACAAATGAGGGTCGAATAGCACTGTCACGGAGGTGCGGTCTATGGCTTGCTAATATGTAGAAACTTCCAAAACAATCTTACCCATATGCCGACTACTTTCCATTAACTCATGCGCACCAGCGGCATCGCTCAAAGGAAAGGTTGTGTCAACAATCGATCTCAATTCCTTGTTATCAATCATTGGCCACAGGTTAGATTCACAATTTTGAGCAATTACTAATTTTTCCTCAGCGGTTTGAGGCCGCAGCATCGAGCCCGTTATCGTCAACCGTTTGCTGAGTACATTCATGTAATCAGCTGTGGCCTTGGATCCCAACAAAAAAGCGATCATCGCGTACCGACCATCCAACGCCAGCACCTGGAGATTCCGTTCAACGTATTCACCTGCGACCATGTCTAGTACAACATCGACGCCGCGACCATCGGTAATATCCAGGCACCTAGCAAGCCAGTCTTCAGTCCGGTAATTGATAGCATAATTGGCACCAAGACCAATACAATATGCACACTTCTCATCGCTCCCAGCAGTAACAAGCGTCTGCGCACCGAGGGATTTAGAAACTTGAATGGCAGTCGAACCAATACCACTGCTACCGCCGTGGATAAGGACCGTCTCGTTTTCAGTAAGCGCAGCGCGTGTCAACAAATTATATTGAACAGTAAAACAAGTCTCCGGTAGTCCGGCCGCCTCCACGTTACTCATATTTTCGGGCCAGGGAAGACAATGACCACCGTTCACAGAACAATATTCAGCGTATCCGCCCCCATGTGTCAAAGCGACAACTCGATCCCCTATTTGCCAACGTTCAACCTTGTCACCGCACGCAAACACTTCTCCCGCAACTTCTAAACCGGGGAAAGCACTCGCATCGGTCGGCACCCTATAGAGTCCCTTACGTTGCATACAATCAGGACGATTAACGCCAGCTGCTAACACTCGAATTAAAACGTCAGTTGGCCCAATTCTAGGAACCTCAGTCGTACATAGTCGCAAAACGCTTGGATCGCCGGCCGAGGTGATTTCGACCGCCTTCATGGTCATAGGAACTGTCATAGGTCACCTTTCTATATTACTACCCCAGATGCAGTATATGTCACCTGCCCCCGAGGCCAACAAAAACTGTAACCATGTCACCATCCGCTGACGTCATCCAGCATGCTAGTATCACACAGGCGGATACATTTTTTTGGTGAATTAATAATGCCGGTAAAACATTGTCGACTGCTAATTTTAGGATCTGGTCCAGCTGGATACACAGCTGCAGTTTATGGAGCGAGAGCTGCGCTCAATCCAGCACTAATTACTGGAATAGAAATCGGCGGACAAATGACAACCACTACCGATGTAGATAATTGGCCTGGTGATGAGATCGGCGTACAAGGTCCGGAACTGATGGAGCGCATGAAACGCCACGCAGAACGTTTCGGTACTGAATTAATCCACGATCATATTAATAATGCGAGCCTGTCCGAAAGACCGTTTCGACTAAGCGGTGATCAAGGTGAATACACCTGTGATGCACTGATCATAGCAACAGGCGCCACAGCGAAATATCTCGGATTGGAGTCAGAGGAAACATACAAAGGGAAAGGGGTTTCTGCTTGCGCGACTTGTGATGGTTTTTTTTACAAGGGCAAGCCAGTTGCAGTCATCGGCGGCGGTAATACTGCAGTAGAAGAAGCCCTGTATTTGTCCAATATTGCGTCTAAAGTAATTGTCGTGCACCGGCGCGATCATTTTCGCGCGGAGAAAATTCTTAGTGCACGACTCTTAGAAAAACAAGACAACAACGTTGCCATTGAGTGGAACCATGTACTTGACGAAGTCTTAGGTGACGATATGGGTGTAACCGGCATCAGGATTCGCGACACGAAATCAAACAATGTAAAACACCTTGAGGTGCATGGGACATTTATTGCCATCGGACACAAACCGAATACCGAGATCTTCCAAGATCAGCTTGATATGACAGGGGGTTATATAAATGTCGGCCTTGGCGACTCAAATTTTGCCACAGCGACAAATATCCCTGGTGTATTTGCAGCGGGAGACGTTGCCGATGCAATTTACCGACAAGCGATAACCTCCGCAGGGTCGGGCTGCATGGCCGCACTAGATGCAGATCGCTATCTAGAATCGACGCGCTGAACCGAATATTTTCTGTATAATTTTTCTAACTAACTATGCTTTTGATAGCGTTCCTCTAATCCTGCGTACACCAGCGTCTGAAATTCAGCATCGTCAACGTCCAGCACGCCTAAGATCTCGATTAGATGCTCGTTATCTTCACGTCCATCCCAAGTTTTTACATAACTACCATCCCGGTACCCATGATCCTGACGGAAAAAGTTCAACACGTTCTTCCCTACATAAGTACGATAAAGATCGTCAAATCCACGGCCAAGATCATCCAGTAAGCGCGGAACCATGGAAATCAAGAATCCTTGCTCTCTCAATGCGAATCCAGCTAGGCTCTCCACGTTTTGAAGAAAACTACGCGAATTGGACGGCTCGAGCCATTCATCAACAATGATAGCCGCAGTTCCCTTATGGTCTCTATCCGATCCTATACGTGTACTTAACCCAAAGTGCCAAATATCTACAACTTCGAGCATGGCTTGCTCTACATCCCGATGAGACTTTTTCCACCATTTCCAGCCGCCATAATGATCCATTAGTTCTGCACACTCGATCCATATCGCCCGGTACCACTCCCGGCGCCGATCGATCCAATCAGGATCGACTCGACTGTTCATCCTGTCTTGCATTTCCAGCATCACGACCGTTTTACCGATCATCAATGTACGTGCGGCATCATTCAATTCTAATTTGCGTCCTGTCATTGCTAAGACTACGGATCGATTTACCCACGATTCCTGGCTGGATAAAGACTACCACTCTACAGCGAGTTTCTCATTTCTGGTATGGCAAATATCCCCCCCCTTACCTTTTGATGGATCTGGGCCGGAATTACAAGCAATACATCTCAACGAAGACACTCAGCACGTGTGCTTTATAAATTCTCCAAAAACTCAACCACTTGATCGAGATTGTTAGTCCGTGTCATAGCCGGCAACGATTCGAGAAAGGGTTTCCCGTAGGATTTCGTTTCAATACGCGGGTCGCACAACATCAAAACTCCGTAATCGTTTCGGTCTCGGATCAAACGTCCTGTCCCTTGCTTTAAGGCGATCACTGCTTCGGGAACCTGGTACTCGAAGAATGGATTCCCACCTGCGGCCTTCAGCGCTGAAATCCGTGCGCGAGTGACCGGATCATCTGGGGGAGCAAATGGCAACTTATCGATAATCACGCACGACAAACCCGGTCCGCGAACGTCGATACCTTGCCAAAAAGTAGCGGTGCCAAGTAGAACACCGTTCCCGAGTTGATCGAATTGTTTTAGAAGTTCGGCACGGGGTGCCTCCCCTTGCACCAATAATGGGTACTCGGTCTTACCCCGTAATAACTCAGCACAGGCGTCCAATGCACGATAACTAGTAAACAACATAAATGTCCGTCCCCGGCAGGCATCAATCACCGGCAGCGTCAGCTCGACAATCGCATCTAGGTAGGTTGAGTCCCGAGGTTCCACCTCAAGTCTCGGTAGATACATAAAGGCCTGTTCCGCATAATTAAAAGGACTGTCCCAAGAACCTTCAGTAGGATCATCAATGCCTAGTTCACGCCTAAAGTGCGAAAAATCTCCGGCTACAGACAAAGTCGCAGAGGTAAAGATCCAAGAGGCGGAGTAGCTCTGGATCGCTGCTTGGAAAGGTTCCGCAATAGTGACTGGGGTCGCGTGCAACGTCGCCCCCCGAGTTGTTGTTTCAAACCAGCGGATCCATTGAAAATCCGAGTCATCTTCGCCGCCTAAGAATAAGTTCAACCTTGCACCGAAGCGTAACGCACGATTGTAACAATTCTCCGAATTTGCGCCCCGTTCACTCGCTATCTCAAGCTGATCGCGCAACCCATTTAGCAACTCAACAACATCTTTGAAATCTTCAGTGACGCTCCCGGTTCTTTCGAGTTGCGACCAATCACCACGTTGGCCGCAACGCTGCAAGGTTTTCGACAACTCTGCAACAACACACTCTAGCGAGAGTGTTGCATCTCGTAGCAACGGCATATCGCGAGCTTCAATGTCCTGTGCTGCTAGTGTGTCGCGGCATAGCTCCCACAATTGATTTGTGCTCACCGAAGAACCGAAAAACTTAGATGCAACATCTGGGACCTGGTGAGCTTCATCTACTATCACGACCTCCGCAGCCGGTAACAACTCAGCAAAACCTTCCTCACGCAACGCCATATCGGCAAAAAGCAAATGATGGTTAACCACCACGACATCGGAGTTGGTCGCATCACGTCTAGCCTTGACTAGGAAACAGTCATCAAAAAATTCACACGCAACACCGAGGCAATTATCTACGGTTGAAGTTACCCTTGGCCAGATAGGTGCGCTGTCCGGCAAATCTGTCGCGGTTGCGATATCACCGTTCTCAGTACTACGGGACCAGTCAGTTAGATAGGCAAGTTGATTTTGTTCAATAAAGGTCAAGTCCCTCGATCCACATGCCTGGTCTAGTCGATGCAAGCAAAGATAATTTGTCCGCCCTTTTAGTAATGCAACTGACAAACTGATGCTCAGCGCCGCTTCCACTAGTGGGATATCCCGCTCAAACAACTGGTCTTGCAGGGTCTTTGTGGCCGTCGAAATTATCGTTTTACGATTTGAATCAAGAGAAGGAACGAGGTAGGCCAGTGTTTTTCCCGTACCCGTACCCGCCTCGCACAACAAGGTGCCGCAATTGATGAGCGTCTCCTCAATCATGGTTGCCATCGCTTGCTGCTGTGGACGGGGACTGAAACCATGAAGAACACGGGCAATCGGGCCATCAGCACCTAAAAGAAAAGGAGCGCGGGCATCCAAAGTTGACTCGCTAGGAGATCTAGTCATTCGGGTCCGATTTCCACGCGATAACTATCCCCAACCAAAGTTGATTTCGATAATTGCCCGTACCGTTATTTGCGCACCGAGTCGCCGCGGAGGGTCAGAATGGTTTCCTAAATACACTTTTCTCTAGTACGTAGTTTAGATCAGTGCGGTAAACTTGTTTTTCTAAAATTACTTATTACATTAAATATATATCATAATACATTGATTATAATTTATTTTATATAGCGGTACGTAACTGTTCTAATAACATAGCACGCCCTAAACAACCGCATCAACTCTCGTTGAAGGGATCAAAACTAACGACTGCCGAAACCGACTCCTCGCGCTCACAAGCCATGACAAAACGGTCTACCCCAAACGCTACTCCGGCGCACTTTGGGAACGACCCAGTCTCGAGCGCCGAAAAGAGTGAGGGATCCGGCTCAACTAAAGGCAAACCTAAATATTCCCGCCTCTCGTTCTCGCGGACGTGGCGCGCCGCCTGCTCAGCCGCGTCGGCCAATTCAAAATAACCATTTGCGATCTCAACACCCCCAATCAACAGCTCAAAGCGCTGGGCTACGGGTGGCGAGCCGGGTCCAATGCGAGCGTAGGCGGCTTGCTCGATAGGAAAGTCGTACACAAACGTTGCCAATGTCGATGGACTGCCGCGTAACACAACGTGTCCGAATAACGCATCCAACATGGTTGCTCTGTCGCCACTAAAGTCGCCTAATTCAATATTACTGCGGGCGACCGCAGCAACTAGCTCATCGTTAGTTGCAAAATGCGGATCTATCCCCGTGGCTCCATAAAATAAATCCTGATAACTATGTCGAGCAAACCCTAAGGTCGGCGCAACGGTTGTAATCATCGCCTCGACGTCGTCCATAAGTCTATGGTGATCGAAACCGACCCTGTACCACTCCAGCAATGTAAACTCAGGCAAGTGGTGCCGACTCTGACTTTCAGCTCGAAACGCTTTACATAGTTGGTAAATGTCCCCGCTCCCCGCCGCTAATAACCGTTTCATCGCAATTTCAGGAGAAGTCTGCAAAAACCCTCTCAGAGACGTTGGGAATTTCGTATGGGGTTCAGATAGAAAACTATTCAACGCCGGGTCAGATGACCCGTTGCGCATCAATAGTGGAGTTTCAACCTCGAGCACGTTGTTACGTTTAAAAAAATCACGGATTTTCCGAACAAGATCAGCCCTGCGCCGCAATGTCGCTAAAGTCGCACTCGGCCTCCAGCTAGGTGCTGCACTGCTTTCCTTCTTAAAATTAATCTTCTTTCGCACGCGACACGTACTCACCGGTACGTGTATCTATCTTGAGCAGATCCCCTTCCTCAATGAACAGTGGCACTTTAACGATCGCCCCTGTTTCGAGTGTCGCCGGTTTGGTGCCGCCTGAGGCAGTATCACCTCGCACGCCAGGATCAGTTTGTGTGACCCTGAGTGTCGCGAAATTAGGTGATACAACCGCTATGGGTTCATTATTCCACAAGGTTACCGTACACATTTCCTGACCCTTGAGCCACTTCACGCCATCCCCCATCGCTGTTTTTGAAGCTATCAACTGCTCAAACGTTTCGGTGTCCATGAAAGTCCATGTCTCACCATCGCTATATGAAAATTGCATCTCCGTCTCAATCACATCGGCTGCTTCTACTGACTCACCGGATTTGAAGGTCTTCTCGATTACACGGCCAGTTTTTAAGTTTCGGATCTTGATTCGATTGAATGCCTGTCCCTTACCTGGCTTTACGATATCATTTTCAATAATGCTAAAGGGATCTCCATCAAGCATTATCTTGAGACCTGATTTAAATTGGTTCGTACTGTATGAGGCCATTACAATGAATTCTCGATTAATTTAAGGCGTATGTATGATAGCGCGAAGCACACAGCAGATTCAGCAACCAAATTGGATATCAGTGCTCCGTGACTCCTACTCGGATCCCATACATTTACTTCGAGATCTGGGGCTCTCGCCGACTGATGTCGAATTCCTACATGAACATAGCAGCTTCGCTTTTCGCGTGCCACGTCCGTTTGTCTCCCGTATGCGCCCAGCCGATCCAAAGGATCCATTATTGTTACAAGTCCTACCTCGTCGGCCAGAACTATTAAAAACATTAGGCTCAAGTACGGATCCAGTTGGCGATCTTTCTCAGCGGGTTAGTCCAGCATTGATACAAAAATACCATGGTCGCGCACTCATGATTATCAGCGGAGGCTGCGCAATTAACTGTCGGTATTGTTTTCGGCGTCATTTCCCATACGCGGATTCCGTCGGAGCGGCGCAGGTCGATCAAGCTATCGATTTTATCCGCGGCGATCACTCGATCAGCGAAATTATTCTAAGTGGTGGCGACCCCCTACTATTAAAAGATGAGCATCTCCAAGCGACTATCACTCGACTGGCTACTATTCCCCACCTACGTCAACTGCGAGTGCATACTCGCTTACCCGTTACTATCCCATCACGGATCACTGATTCGCTACTACATACATTGACGACGACTAAGCTTAGCCCGGTAATAGTGTTTCATATTAATCACCCAAACGAAATTGACGCAGAACTCAGCACGGCTTTCGACCGCTGTCGTTCCGCTGGCATCATGCTGTTAAACCAATCCGTCCTATTACGCGGTATCAATGACGATGCCGCGACCCTCCGCGAGCTCTCTGAAGCACTGTTTGCCGCGTCAGTTTTGCCATATTACGTGCATCTTTTGGATCCAGTAGATGGCGCTGCGCATTTCGATGTAAGTGTGAAGAAAGCAATTTCGATAGCGGCCAATTTACGCGCGCAACTCCCAGGATATTTGATGCCTCGATTTGTGAGGGAGATCGCCGGCGAGAATTCTAAAGTACCTATCGCCTAGTTCGCTATAAACGGGCTTTAAGGAACACGTCTCCTCAGCGCCTATATCCGTTGATGACTTAAATATATCTATAGAGCATTGACGAACGTTTTTACCGCAGCACCGATAGCGTGAGGAGAGTCCTCTTGCAGAAAATGGATCCCATCGACAGTAATTTCCTGCTGATTTGGAAACGTGCGAACGTAATCGCGAACGCTACCCGTAATGTTCAATCCTGGATTCCCATTGATAAACAACTTTGGCAATACTGTTGTTCCTCGGAGCCATTGTGCATTTGCATCGATCATTGCACAGGAATCTGGGGGTATTCCTTCTAGCGGGATCTCACGCGAAAGATCCAATGTTGGCTGCCTGCTTTCTTGACTATCACGATAAGGAGCACGATAACGCTCCATCTCTACCTCAGAAATTTCGCGCGCTATCCCCAGCACAAGAAATCCTTCGACAATCTGATTTTCCTCTAGTATTAACTTCTCGCCTGCATCGCTTTTTAGGGCGCGAACGAAGTCTCGAGTCTCACTGGCCCACTCAGGCCAGGTCATCGTTCTCATAATTCCCTCCATATGTACGATCCCTCTCACTCGATCCGGGTGACGTCGCGCCCAGTCGACGCCAAGTACAACACCCCAATCCTGTAATACAAGACATACGTCATCAAGATTGAGTGCATCGAAGAAAGCATCGAGAAAAGCAGCCTGCTCAAATAACCGATAGCAATTTCGAGGTGATCGGCTTGAATCTCCCATACCAATTAAGTCTGGAGCGATACAACGTGATTTGGACTCGATATGAGGGATAATATTTCTCCAGATATAGGAGCTCGTCGGGTTGCCGTGAATAAATACGCATGGGCGTCCACTACCGGTATCCACGTAAGCCATTTCAGCATCACGAGTGATTACCCGCTGACGCACATAATTGTCTTCGGCACTGATACTTTTTTCAGACATTATTAAACACTCTAAAGTTTTCTACCGTAAGACGATCCAGCAAAATTTAGGATCGATACTTCCTAATCGTCCTCGGGAATAATAGCCAAAAGTTTGCCCCTTGAGTGTTCGGACCTGAGGAATTGACCAAATTCGAGCATCGGCGATCTTTCGCACGCTAAAAATATTCGGAATGCTATTCTGTGATGCGCAAAAACCCGTAATCATCGACTCGCATCCTTTGGCCAGGATGCACTAACGTTGTAGAGGTTGCCTCCTCAATGATCAAGGGACCCTCAATGGTTGCACCTGCCGGGAGACTGTCCCGCTCGAAGACACGTGTCTCATGTTGTCCATCTTCGGCAAAATTAACCATGCGACGTGGGCGCTCAGCCGCCTCAATCGATCGGCCTTCGTTCTCCAGTGGCTTTAGCACTGGTCGTGGTACGCTGGCATTGACCGTCACTCGATAGGTCACAAATTCAACTGGCGTGTCTTCCAACCGAAACGTATAGGTTTTCTCGTGCGCAATATGGAATTCATCGAGAATGTTATCGATTGTTGCTAATTTTGGATCGACAATGATGGTAACGGCGTGTTCTTGACCCAAGTAGCGTAGATCTATCCGAGTTTCAAAACGTAACTCTGCAGTATTATTCTCATCTTCGAAATATTGCCGTCCCTGCGTCTCCAAAGAGGTAATGATAGAACGCACATGCGCAATATCGATGTCATCGGCACGCCTCAGTTCGGTTTGCATAAAATCAGAACGCGGTTCTGTCGCCAACATACCCCAAGCCGAAAATAGACCTGGATAGAGCGGCACGATCACTTCTTTCACACCAAGTTCGCGCCCCAGCGGAGCTCCATGCATTGCGCC
>DPMX01000130.1 GCA_003540955.1 Gammaproteobacteria bacterium | reverse complement strand
TTGATATGCGCGTTGTAGCGGATGCTTAGGATTTAAAACGGAGCCACCGCTGTTTAGAAATAGACTTTGTACCGCATACATACACTCTCGCATTGCCCAAGTAGTATCCACACAAGTTTTAGCTGCTAGAGTTCGGGACATTCGTCCAGGAGCCCCGGAGGCATCGCGGATAACGCATCCCGCACGCTCGAGTAACATACGTGCGATATCCACCCGCATTTCTGCTTCTGCGAGAAGAATGTGTGCCTGTGAAGAATTTGATCGTACTTCACCAGTAATAGGATATGCCCCAGGTTTGGATAATAAGCTCTCGGTAAAATCCTGTAATGCTTGTTCCGCAATGCCTAGTCCTGGACCCGCCAGATTAAGTACCAGTATTGGCACAAAGGCGGCATTGAACACTGATTCTGGGTTGTGAGTTAAACCTGGTGATGTTCCAGCACATGCTGCGCCATACGACAACATCTGTGCCCGTGGAACAAAAAGATCCGTACATGTAAGGCTTAAGCTGCCAGTCGCTTGCAATCCTGATACAAACCAGTCGTCATATTCCTGCAATTCCGTTCCTGCTATTAACAATGCGCCAACATCTACAATCTCATCCTCATCATTTAACACCTGCACACCAGCCAATGCCCAATCACGCTCCGCAGCGCCAGAGCAAAATGGAAAACTTCCGTGCTCTATTAAGAAACCTCCATCCACGAGCCGGGCTGTATTTTTCATCGGATTGAGCGACGCGACGATAACGGGACTCGGTCCTTCAGCAAACACTTTCTGTTGTACCGCGTTTGGTAAAAAAGCGATGAGCCAATTATGCACCTGGTATACCGCAAGAACCCAGGCTGCTGCTGCACACCCCCTCGCGAGACGCGCCACCGTCGGCAAAACATCGACCATGTGAAGCTCATCGCCGCCAAATCGCCTTGGGACATAAACCTTCAAAAATCCCGCCTCGCGCATCTGGGCTACAGTCTCAGGACCGAGGCGCCTCTCAACTGTTGCAGCTGAAGATCGAGCACCAAAAATCGGTGCTAGTTTAGCCGCAGTACTAAGTAATTCTCCTGAGGTCGTTGCGGTCTTCGCATCCATCGGCAATTGCCTTTTCTTGGTTGAAATTAGCTTTAATGGAGATACCCAATACAAGCGAACTCTGGGCTACGCCTACTGCAAATCACCACCTTATAATCAATTCTGTTAGGGCATTACAGTAAGCGATTGTTTAATTTTCGATCCGGCCACAAATCAGTCCTTAAGAAACCCAATCTGCGACATGAGCTCTTGTTTGTTCTGCTCGATGTTTGGAGACACCATGACGTTCATTCCCAAATTTTGAAAGGGTTCATCGCAAGTAAAACCAGGGTTATGCGAGACTGTTGCTTCAAACATCGCGCCTGACGGTGTACGGATATATATCGAATCAAAATAACCACGATCTTTAACATCTGACACGTCGGTATATCCGATTGCTTCAAGGAAAAGCTTCAGCTCATTCTGTTTTTCATGACTGCCAACTTCAAAAGCCATATGATGAATCGCACCCTCGCCAACGGTCCACGTGCCTGGTTTGCGCTCAGGCTCGACCACGAAATCAACCAACGCTCCACTACCACCTTTGCCGACCGTATATCGAATAAGGTTCCGATCGTCGCTAACCCGAGTCCCACCCCAACCAACATGCATAAATTCTTCCATAAACTCGGCGTCACGCAGTGATACCCCTATAGAGTGAGTTCCTCGGATCATCATATCAACTGGCACAGGCCCTTGTGTGTGGGGAGTCCTGGGATCTTCCGCTACTGCAACCAACGTGTAATTGACCCCACAAGGGTGTTCGAAATCAAGATAAGTCTCACCGAAGCGTTCAGTTTGCTCGACCCTGAAGCCATGATCCGTTAGACGCTTGTGCCAAAACTCCACCGCACCTGTTGGAATAGATAGCGCAACGTAACTTACCTGCCCAGAGCCCTTGCGTCCCCTTACACCTGTATGTCGCATGGGAAAAGTAGTCACCAATGAACTCTCTTCCCCGGCATCGTTACCGTAGTACAAGTGGTAGATCGGTACTTTCCCATCATAAAAAAGCGTTTTTTTAACGCTTTTCATTCCTAAGATTTTGGTATGGAAATCGTAGTCTTCCTGAGCACCGCCCGTCGCAATCGTGATGTGGTGATGGCGCAGTACATGAGAACCTGGTGTCGTTTCATTCATAACGAGTCTCCTGGTCATGGACCTGATAAATCCAAAACTAGCACGCGTCCATAGCTACTGCAACGCACTTCAGAAAAGGGCTACAAATCACACGGCTCGATAACGAACGAGAAAATTTTCCACCGCAGCGTCTGCCGAAGACTCAATCTCCGCATCCTCTGGGCGTTCATGGGCTCCGACAATTTGGGCTAGCATTCGATCCCAGAGAAGACGACCTTGAAACTCCTTTGCGGCTTCAATTGAATCCGAGATATTCAATGTGCCAGCGAGCATCTGTGTTTCGAGGTACTGAGCTAACGCCGATTGGGCCGTAGCTGCGCCCATCTCGTAGTACGCGGGCCCTAAGTGCGGATATTTCCAAACCGCCGAGATTGTGGCCCGAACAATTGCGATGTGCTTCTCGTCAAGAATCACCCGTAAAGCTAGCCGGGCGTACCGACGTAACGACTCCTCGACGCCCAACTCTTCCATATAGAGAGCGTGGAGGGCTTTCGATAAATCTAACGAAATATCTTCCGTTAACGCCTCAAGCAGACCCTCTTTGTTACCAAAGTAGGCATATATGGACGTTTTCGAGCAACCAGCCCGCTCACAGATTGCATCCAAGTTTGCACCTTCGAACCCCCTTTCAATAATCAGACAACCAGCCGCCTCCAGAATTGCCGCTTTTTTCGCTTCGCGTCGAGTCGCGTTCCCAATGGGTGAGCCAGTCATAAATTAGTTCATTCAAAAAAATATAAAAATAATGCTATATATCAATTCGATAAATAAATTATCTATATTATTGTTTAAGAGTATTCGACCTAATTTGTGGGCTTTTATTTTTCAGTATTTCTGCCACGATTAGCTATTGTACTATACGGTACCGTAGTACTAACCAGTATTCTATAGCCTAATTCGAACCAAAAAATATTCGAGGATTAGAAAATGTTGCGCACCGGAGAAGAATACCTTTCCTCAATTCGGGACGGCCGCCGAGTTATGTGCGGGGGTGAGCTAATTGAAGACCTCACTTCTCATCCAAAAACCGAAGGATACTCGCAGCAGGTTGCTGAGTTTTACGACCTGCACTTAGA
>DPMX01000110.1 GCA_003540955.1 Gammaproteobacteria bacterium | reverse complement strand
TTAATGTCTTGGCGTTCAAACCCCAAAACTCAACACCTGCATTGATTCGCTCTTGTGTAAGGAAATGTTTTCTATATTTATACCAGGGTTTCGCCTTCTCTGGAGGTCGACTCATGGCCATCAAGGTTCGGTCAGAACGCTTCGCTTCCTGAAGAGTTTTGGCCACCTCCCGCCTATCGAAATTGTGTTCTTGCACTATCTCAGTAACAAATGCGCCAACCGCCTGTGCATCCAGTTCTCCTCCGTAGGCGACCGAAGAACAGAAAATCAAACCTATCGATATCCCAGCAACCTTGTTAAACATAAATATCAATAAAACTCCATAAATTGCTCAACTATAAACGATAAATCGTTTGTGAGTATGAATCGACATCAGGATACCCAAACCGGCTAAGATAGTCACTAAGGATGTTCCGCCATAGCTAACAAGCGGTAAAGGAATACCCACAACCGGCAGCTGCCCAGTTACCATCCCCATGTTGACGAAGACATAGATAAATAATGTCATCGTTAAACTCGCAGCCAACAGGCGGCCAAAACTGTCCTGTGCGCTCAAAGCGATGCGTAAACTTCGTGCAAGAACCATTGCGTAAGCTGCCAACATAACAATCACACCAATAAATCCGAATTCCTCACAATATACGGCGAAGATAAAATCTGTCGCGCGTTCGGGCAAAAACTCTAGATGAGATTGGGTTCCACGCAACCATCCTTTTCCTGAAATACCACCAGAACCAACTGCGATAGTAGCCTGAATAATATGGTACCCGCTTCCCAAAGGATCCCGCTGCGGATCGAATAGCGTGAGAACACGCTGCCGCTGGTAGTCGTGAAGTAGGAACCACCCAAGTGGTGCTATGATCAATCCGACACCGGCCGCAGAAAAAATCCAGCGCCAACTTATTCCTGCAAAAAATAAAGTAAACAACCCGGCTGCCATTACTAACAATGCTGTACCCAAATCCGGCTGTTGAATTATCAAAAACCCTGGAACCAAAACTAATAGCATCGAGACAATAATGGTTCGCAAATTAGGAGGTAAAACTTTATCAAAAAGAAACCACGCTACTGTTACTGGAACAGCGATCTTCATAATTTCTGAAGGTTGGAACTGCACGATCCCTAGATGTAGCCATCGATTAGCGCTACGTCCGGTACCAAACAAGAAAACTGCGAACAACAATAGGATACCAAAAACATATAGGAACGGCGCCCACCGAGCTAGTCGTGCCGGACTAATTTGTGCGACAAGAATCATAGTGACAATACCAATACACATCCTTATTGTTTGGCGCACCATTACATCCATGGATTGATCACCTGCACTATAGAGGACTACTAATCCCAAACCGCACAATATCAGAGCGCCGCTTAATAATTGCGGATCAATATGCAGCCGCACCAACAAACTTGATCGACTATCCATTGTCATCCGCAACAATAGTTGCGTTCATCAGGTACTGGTCAAGAATTGAGCGCGCAATTGGCGCGGCCGTTCTACTGCCACTCTCGCCGTTCTCAACCACCACGGCAACCGCGATCTCGGGTTTTTCAACAGGTGCAAAAGCAATAAAGATGGCGTGGTCCCGGAGGTGTTTTGGCAGGTCATCAATATTGTGAGTCTCGTCTTGAGCGATACCGAGAAGTTGTGCGGTCCCAGTTTTTCCAGCAAACCGAAATGCAGCCCCAACACCAGATCCGCGAGCCGTTCCACGGCTACCATGTACAACTTCAACCATCCCCTGAATCACGGGTTCCCAATTTGATTTCTTCTCGACCTCTACCTCTGGCCCTTCGTGAATACCAATTTCGGTCGCAACTTTAGTCATCGGATCCTCTATTTGGCCTACGACATGGGGCACGAATCGAAATCCTCGATTCGCCAACGCCGCCGTTGCGTTCGCCAACTGCAGCGGTGACACCAACATAAATCCTTGGCCGATCCCCGTAATTAAGGTCTCACCTGGATACCACGGTAGTGTTCGCGTTCGTCGCTTCCACTCCGCTGAAGGCAAAAGACCCTCCGTTTCCCCCGGCAAGTCAATCCCGGTGGCTCTACCCAGACCAAATTTTGACAAGCTTTTATGCAAACGAGTAATACCGAGGTCACGCGCGAGTGCGTAATAATAAACGTCACATGATTCGGCCAGTGACCGTTTAAGATCTATTTGACCATGTCCACGCTTTAACCAATCTCTATACCGATGGTCAGCCCCTTCAAGAGTTAACCAGCCTTGGCAAAAGATCTCATCATGAGCTTGCCGAACATCGTGTTCGAGACCCGCCAGAGCAACCATGGGCTTTATGGTTGACCCCGGAGGATATTGGGCCTGCAACGCACGATTAAACAATGGACGATCACTAGACTCACGCAACTTGCTATAGACTGCCTTGCTTAACCCATCGACGAACAGATTTGGGTTGAAGCTTGGTTTGCTAACGAAAACCAAAACCTCACCAGTACCTGGATCGATTGCGACAATCGCACCCTTGTTGTCTCCCAGCGCGTCCGTTGCTAGTTCCTGTAAGTCAGCATCTAACGTGAGGTAGATATCATGACCCGGAACAGGCGGTGAAAGAGTAGCCACGCGGAGTATCCGACCACTGGCATTTACCTCGATTTGTTTGTACCCGGCGATCCCCCGCAAGGTGTCTTCACGTGCCTTTTCTACACCAACCTTGCCGATATGCGTCACTCCTCGGTAAGCCAACTTGTCCATCACATTTTGCTCGTCCTCGTTTACTCTTCCGACATATCCAATAACATGCGCCATCTGCTCCTTCCTTGGGTAGTAACGAGATAGCCGAGCCTCGATACTAAAACCAGGAAAGCGATGTCGATTTACGGAAAAAAGTGCTACTTGCCGCTCATCTAATCCCGTTTTGATCACGACAGAGTCAAAGCCGCGAGCGCGCTTCCACTCATCAGCGATTCGCTCGACCTCACTATCTTCGAGATGCAGAAGGTTTGTTATGTCGACAAGTGCAGAGGCGACATCGTGAACTCGCTCAGGCACCATCTCTAACGAAAATGACGGCCTATTCTCAGCCAGAATTTTACCATCCCTGCTATAAATGAGGCCCCGTGTCGGAGGAATCGGCACTACCTTGAGTCTATTATCGCGAGATAGGGTAGTGAAATGTCCATACTGAATAATTTGAAGATAAGCGAGTCGCCCTATTACAGTGAAAATAAGTATCACCATGACCCCTATTGCGACCCAAACCCGTACTTGGAATATACGTAATTCGCGATTCGGATCTTTCAGCGTTGGAAGTTTCTGCATTTCACCGTTTGCCGAATTAACAGGATTAATATCACGCTCCGGACGCCCTGCGCCGAAAATCGCGCAGCACAACAAATATCCACGGCCACAGCACTGCACTTGTGATTGCGGCAAACAAGTACTCGTACTCGTAACGTACCGATCCAAGTAAGTTATAAATAAATAACATTGACAACAAGTAAATAAAGATGAGGGATCCAATGACGATAGCTTGATGAAACACGGGGTAAACCCGAATCTGCTGATGATACATAACGACAATATAGGCCACCGTTGCTAATCCGAAGGCGTGCTGCCCAAGGAATGATCCGTACAAAACATCTAGCAGCAGCCCGACAACCCAAGCGGTAATGACCCCGACGTGCTGTGGCAATGCGAGGCACCAATAAGCCAAAACTAGAGCAACCCAAGCCGGTCGCCATGGGAGTACCCAGTCTGGTAATGGTAGCGCCGTCAATAAGAACGCAACGACAAAACTCACGACTATTGCTGCTATACCACGCAAGTTGAATATCATGGCACCAGATCCTGGCCCGTTGCACTGGCCCGTTGAATTTCGTCTCTCTTCGGGTCTGGCCATACAAGCAACACTTCACGAGCACGACTCACTTGAGCGCTAGGTGACACTGTTATTCGCGCAAACGGTTCGCTGTGATCTATTTCTACCGTTGTGACTTTACCCACGGGATAGCCGGCCGGAAACCTTCCACCCAGACCCGAAGTGACTACTAAATCTCCGACCTTAATATCCGCATTGGTTGGAATAAACGACAGCTCCAACTTATCAATTTCCCTCGCTCCCACGGAAATAGCACGCAAACCAGTACGGTTTATTTGAACGGGAGCAGCATGCTCTATATCTGTAACCAAGAGTGCCGTACTCGTAAAAGGGCTAGTTTTGATTATCTGCCCAAATACCCCATACGCATCGACGATTGGTTGACCAACATACGCGCCGTGGCGGTTACCTTTGTCAATCACAATTTGGCGTGCCGATGGCGATGTTTCTATTGCCAGCACATCTGCACCGACAACCGCTGCACCAAATTCGGATGAGGACTCCAACAGTCGCCTTAAACGGATATTTTCCTGCTGCAAGGCAGAATACCTTTGTGTTCGCGAGAGCAAAAGCAAATTTTGTTCACGCAAACGTTCATTATTGGCCAATAGATCTTGATGCGATTGAATGCGATTAGAAAGAGCTCCAAGCGCTTTTATAGGAGTGCTAACTGCGTACTGAACTGGAAAAATAACAACTGACAAACCAGACCGCAACGCCGCCAAATGCTGGTGCTGGTGATCAATTGAAATCATCAGGAAAGACAATATTACGCAGCTGATCAAGCGAGAAGTAGGCGATTGAGTGTCCGAAAATAACGTTTTGATTGTCTTATGCCTACGTTAAGTCGAGTCCGCTCTCGGCGATTCGATTTGCACTAGTAACTCTGTGATCAGACACTTGAACTTGAATAGGAGAACATTGGTAGCTATTCGAGCGATGAATGCAGATTTATTTTTGCTGGGGCGCTCCAATAGTTTAGTACTCAATACGATATGACACGCGGTATCTACCACATGGTTGATATGACGTACGAAAAGCTTTCAAAGCCATACTTATTACTTATTGTTGTAAAGTCCGTACATCTCTGGACCCTAGGCTACTCCAGCGCCAGCATATCCGGACCATGTTCCTCGATCATTTCCAACACGCGTCCACCCCCACGCGCAACACACGTCAGCGGATCTTCTGCAACAATAACCGGCAGCCCAGTTTCTTCCACGAGTAGCCGGTCAAGGTCTTTAAGTAAGGCACCACCACCGGTTAACACCATCCCTCGATCAGCCACATCGGAACCCAGCTCTGGTGGGGTATTCTCGAGTGCCGTTTTAACCGCTTCCACTATCCCTGCTAGAGGTTCCTGCAGAGCTTCTAAAATTTCATTGCTATTCAATGTGAACGACCGCGGCAATCCCTCAGCAAGGTTACGCCCCCTGATTTCAATTTCACGTACTTCGCTACCTGGATACGCACACCCTATTTCATGTTTGATCCGTTCAGCAGTCGACTCACCGATTAGGCTGCCATAGTTCCTACGCACGTAATTGACAATCGCGTCGTCGAAGCGGTCTCCACCAATGCGAACGGAGTCGGCGTACACGATTCCATTTAATGATATAACAGCAACCTCCGTTGTTCCCCCTCCGATATCCAAGACCATTGATCCGCTAGCATCACTTACTGGCATACCTGCGCCGATCGCCGCTGACATAGGTTCTTCGATCAAATACACTTCACGTGCGCCGGCACCTGCCGCAGATTCTCGAATGGCACGACGCTCGACTTGTGTAGACCCGCAAGGAACGCACACCAAAACTCGCGGGCTCGGTTTGAAAAACTGATCACCATGCGCTTTGCGAATGAAGTGTTGAAGCATTTTTTCGGTGATAGTGAAATCTGCGATAACACCATCCTTTAACGGCCTTATAGCGTCGATGTGACCGGGTGTACGACCTAGCATCCGCTTGGCCTCCACTCCAACCGCCGCGATTGCTTTCGAGTTATTTGAGTCACGGCCGCGTCGAATCGCTACGACTGAAGGTTCGTCCAGGACGATCCCTTTGCTGCGCGCATAAATTAAGGTGTTCGCGGTCCCAAGATCTATCGATAGATCATTAGAAAATAAGCCCCTTAGTTTTTTAAACATCACGAATGTTCCTCAAATTCATCACGGTTAGCCGATTGGTACGCAGACGGCCGCACGCGACTGGTGTTTTGGGTCGGTAGATCCGGAATCTTCATGGTACACTCCGGACGCGGCCCGAGCCGAAAACAGTTTCGTTCAAACGTCTGGATTTGCCCCAATCGAGTCAGTATTGAGGGCACCGGGCAACGCGTTGTAATTTAACAGTGCTAGTTCGATTCGGCAAGCGAGTGAAATTACGTGTTTCCCTTCCATTTCAAAGGCTAACGGAAATCAAATGGTAATTAGTGACAAAAAGGTGAGAGACATCGCACAGCTTGCGAGGCTTAAACTTAGCGAGCAAGACCTAGCAGTTGTAGGGTTCGGACTGGGGCAAATCTTAGAATTCATTCAACAAATGGACGCCGTGGATACCACTAATATAGAACCACTTGCTCACCCATTAGAGTTGGATGCACACCGCCGATCAGACGAAGTGCTAGAAATAAATTTGCGCGATACCTATCAACGTGTGGCTCCCCAAGTCCAAAACGCGCTCTCCCTGGTCCCCAAGGTCGTAGAATAAAAGCATAAGATGTCAGCATACCCTGAGACCGTCGCGAAAATTGCGACCGCGCTCGCGAAAGGCGAGTTTTCCAGTGTGGAAATTACTCGCCATTTCTTGCAGAAAATTGCCGCACACGACGGCCGTCTAAACAGTTATATCACTGTATGTGAAGAACATGCACTAAATCAGGCAGCTGCTGCCGATAAACTCCTGAAAAAAAAGGTCGCCGGCCCACTGGCAGGCGTTCCCTACGCACACAAAGATATTTTTTGTACTAAAGGTATCAAGACATCCTGCGGATCTCGGATGCTAGACAATTTCATTGCCCCCTATTCCGCCACCGTATCCGAGCGTTTAGATGCCGCATCGATGGTTCTATTAGGAAAAACTAACATGGATGAATTTGC
>DPMX01000374.1:625-5214 GCA_003540955.1 Gammaproteobacteria bacterium | reverse complement strand
TGTATCGAGTAGTCCGTGCGTCGCATAGCCTAGAGTGCAGAAAAAATATGTACGTCCGAAACCGAGTTGCCGACGTGCAAACAATGCATACAGCAACAACGCGCAAATGAATCCGCCGATAGGAATAAAAATTAATGAATGGGTAAACTGCCGGTGGAACTCTAGAAATAAAATTGGATCAGTATCCGACCTGATTAGAACATCAATGTCCGCAGCCATGCCGGAAAAGCACCCGAGCAAACCGGCAAGTAAACCATCTTTTTTGCTTACCGCCAGTGGCGCAGTTGCGCCGATCACGCCTTGACTCAATGGATCCATAACTTCGAGCTAGAACGACAACATGGAGAAGTTGTGGACGTACAGCCGATTACCAAACGGCTAGCTCAACCCTCACCTTTCTGCTTCAAGGTTGTCCATTGATCCATCGTGATTACACCACCTTCACGTTCCGGTCGACCCACATCCTTTTTCGGCAATGCGTCCTGGACAGCATCGATCCGCTTCCATCCTGCTAAAGGAGTCTCACGCCCGGGTTTCGGCAAATAACGCGACGATTCGACTTTGACGAGTTTCGGGATATAGCGTGGGCAGTTTATCCACATTTTTGATAGCTGCACCCGTACAACGAGATCGGCCTCCTTGTATTCCCCAAGCAACGGATCGTTGTCTTGGATTGACGCGCGACCATGGAAACGCACCCGATGAGGCTTCTCAAAATCGATAAATAAAATCCCGATCTCAGGTTTGACGGCTAGATTTCCAATTGAGTAGAACATGCCGTTTCCATCGTAACTCGGAAAAGCAATCGTACTTTCATTAACAACCTTAACAAACCCAACCGGTCCACCCTTAAAAGAGACTGTGGGCTGCCCATCAGGGTTAACTGTAGACAAAAAGAAAAATTCGCGCGATTCAATAAAAAATCTGTCATCTTTACTTATAGCATCAGCGACAATCATTTCTTCGAGACAATCAGCTAAACGCCGGGTATCAAATTGATCTTGTAATTCGCGATGACTATCAGCGTACAAGTCGCTCATAGATATTCCTCCTATTGTTACTTGCACAGCAGTGTATCTAGCTAGTCCCCTTTCGGTTCAAATAGTCTCGATCATGGGCTCCTGTAACGTATAAAAAATATAAAGTAACCAGAGTAACGAGGGCCGAATCGAATTCTCACTCCAGCATTAACCAATCAGTCCTAGGGAAAGGTTGACACAGCACTTGGAGCATTCACGGTCTGTACCACCTAATAATTGAGCGCGTCCCTGCTGAGAGGCGATGTCCCGCCCCCGGTATGACTCAGGAGTTTTCTGAAGCCGATCATACCGAGAATTACGTAGAAAGTTTGTACGTTACGACAGCAATCGCAACCTCTTCGCCATCACGGTTCCGAACGCTAACATCAGCTACACATATACTGCCACCACGGCGCCGTACCGTTGATGTTGCCCATATATCTTCTCCGGTAACAAGGCGAAGAAAGTTAATGGTAAAACCAATCGTAGCACCACGGGAATCAATACTAACAGAGTCATTGGACCAAAATGCACAACTTGCCGCAATATCGACTAAGGCGCTGATCGCGCCCCCGCCAACTCGGTCGACACCTAAATATTCGTTATACGGGAGCTGGAGAATTACACGATCTGTCTCAGCCAACACCAATTTCACGCCTAAATGCTGTGAAAAGCGAAATTCTTCCGCGAGTTCTTTAACTTGCTCTAACATAATATTTGTTTTCAGTCCCTACCACCATCACCGATAAAACTGCGCCCTCGATAACAACCAATATTATTATATTAAGGTAATTCTAACCTACACCACTGCTTGGTGAATGATTTTTTGAATAACCCACCACTCCTACGCTAGGATCCATTGTTCTGGTTGCTACTGATTGGCTAAGCAATAAAATCATCATCAAAGCCGAGCGCGCATTGAGTTAGCCTGCTAAAATTTTCGCGAAACTCCGATCACACTACATTATGCTAGACGAATAGAATCTAGTGAAAATACATTTTTTTGGGGGAGGGAGGAGAGAGGCAATGATCACCAAAGGTATTGAAGATCTCTGCAAAGAAGCTGAACAAGAAATTGAAACTATGTCGGTCAAGCAAGTTATGGCCGTTAAAGACGATCCCAACGTACAATTAGTCGACATTCGCGATATCCGCGAACTGTGGCGCGAAGGCACCATCCCAGGCGCCTCACACGCTCCACGGGGGATGCTTGAGTTCTGGGTAGATCCAAAAAGTCCTTACTATCGGGAAGAATTTGGCTCGGGAAAGAAATTCATCTTCTACTGCGCGGGTGGTATGCGCTCGGCTTTAGCTGCCCAATCAGTCCACCGCATGGGTCTGACACCGGTAGCACATATGGCCGGCGGGTACACTGCCTGGACTGAGGAAAATGGCCCGACAGAACCAAAAGAAGCAAAGTTACCAAAACCTAGATAAGAGATCGTAAGGTAATCAGATAACTTTTGAATAACCGTAAGGCATGCTTCGACTTGGAACATAATTTAACAACCACTGTCCGTCCCCGGCGCAGCTTTCTTTTTGTTCCGGGCACAGGACTCGACCTATTCCCTAAGGCGTTAGGAGCAAATCCGGATATCATCTGCGTTGACCTGGAAGACGCTATAGCGCCGCAAGACAAAGCAAACGCTCGAACGTCAACAACGGCTTATTTCGCACAAAATCCACAGGGCCGAGGTACGGAGAGCCCCGAAATACTTGTAAGAATTAATTCATTACGCACTGCGGATGGGCTCGCCGACGTCCTTAAGATTCTTAATGCAACCAATCCACCTCCTGGACTGATGCTCCCAAAAGTGAAATCTCCCGACGAAGTGCGGCTTCTAGACGAGATCCTCGATGAAATCGAGCACCCAGTCCGTTTGCAAATAATCATTGAGACAAACGAAGGCCTCGAAGCGTGTCATGAAATTGCTCAGGCCAGTCCCCGCATCGACGCGCTATTATTTGGCGGTGCGGACATGGCTGCCGAACTGAGGGTGGAACCAACGTGGACGGCTTTGCTCTACGCGCGGACTCGTTTAGTTCATGCTGCTGCGATGGCTCAGATCGATTTGATCGATGTACCCTACCTCGATCTGTCCGACATGGACGGACTTGAACAAGAAGCTGAGGCCTCTGCTGGAATTGGCATGACAGGGAAAGGGGCTATACACCCAAAGCAGCTACCGATTATCGAACGACATTTTAGCCCCAGCGATAATCAGATAGCCCATGCCAAGCGAGTAACTGAAGCATTCGAAAAGGCCAATACGGGACTTCTTGTAGTTGACGGCAAACTAATAGAGAAGCCAGTCCTGCGATCTCAATATCGCATCCTCGCGATCGCGAAGCGCTTGAATAAGGACAACGGAACACCTCACAATCGATAGCTGTAGTGATAACAGTCATTATCGGCTCCCGAGCTCCCCAGGGTACTGTGTTCGTGTTAAAGGGGGCCCGAGTTCAAAGTAGTTTTGAATCCTAATTGTCATTGAGAGCCGGCACCTTGCAGTCGGCCAATGTTAATTACGGCACGTTGTTGATCGATTTTGATTCCAACCACGGACCGGATTGTTGTGGTTTTGATAACATTAGGAGGCAACCGCTCATAACAAGCACAGTGCCGGCGATAGTTAAGTTATCTGGTAACTCGTCCCAAATTACCCAACCTAAGAAACCTCCAAATACGACAGAGACGTAAGTGAAAGGCGCCACCCTAGCTGCACGATTACGACTAAAGGCATAGGTTAGAAATATTTGCCCTACTGTCCCCAAGGCCGCTCCGGCTAGCATACAGGCGACAACAAAGCGCGATGGTATCTCCCACAGCCATATAAGCGGCAGCATACAAATGAAGGTCGAGAATAGCCCAAAATAAAATACAATCCGTAAAACCGGTTCCGTGTCAGCCATTTTACGAATGAAAACCTTGCCGAGGGCGATAAATACACCTGAGAAAGCTCCAACAATCGCTCCAACTTGAAACACCCCAACGCTAGGTTTTAACAACAACACCACCCCGAGGAATCCAATCCCGAGGGCAAAGATAGTGCGTCGGTCCAAATTCTCATCAAGCAGGAAAATTGCAATCATACCAATGAATAAGGGAGAGCTTGCATTGAGCACGAGGGATTCGGCCAAACCAATCTGACTCACCGCAAAGTAAAAACAAGACAAAGCACAGGTGCTGACGATTGCCCGAAGAACATGCAGCCGTATCCGGGCAGTTTTCAAGTAATGGATCCCCTGACTAAGCGCAAAAGGTGCGACCACGCATAGCCCGAAAAAAGCACGAAGAAAAACCAGTAACTGGAACGACGCCTCCGCCGAAGCGAGCTTCACAAGTGCAGCCATACAACCGAAGCAGCACGCGGCCGCGAACGCCGGTGCGGCACCGTGCAATAAGTAATAGCGATCGATAAATCTTTCTCCGCAGAAAAATTAATGCATGTGCTGCTCTTTATACGAATACATTGACCCGTGTAGATCGCCAAAAAAGTCGGGAACCAATGGATGGCGAACAGGTTCGCCGCTAGTATCTTCTAGTAAATTCTGCTCGGACACATAAGC
>DPMX01000374.1:0-322 GCA_003540955.1 Gammaproteobacteria bacterium | reverse complement strand
ATTCTGCTCGGACACATAAGCCTCGTATGTCGTCTCAGCATTTTCCGCAAATAAGTGATAATAGGGCTGATCCTTCCTTGGTCGCATTTCGGCTGGAATAGATAACCACCAGTCCTCGGTATTATTAAACGTCGGGTCGACGTCAAAAATCACTCCGCGGAACGGAAACAATCGGTGGCGTACGATCTGGCCAATACTAAATTTGGCTTTGCGATTGATTTGAGCCATGTTCGAAAAAGCACACAGATGGATAAGGTAGCTTACGGTATCATAGTACTACGCTCACGATAATAGGTTTCGGCGCAAGCAAAAAGAATTAAAA
>DPMX01000080.1 GCA_003540955.1 Gammaproteobacteria bacterium | reverse complement strand
AAGCAAGCACGAACCGATCGCTTGGCCTACGCCGCCTCGTATCTGCCCTTCAACAACCATCGGGTTGATCATCTGCCCGCAATCCTCGACCGCGAAAACCTTTTCGACTCGGACTATCCCTGTTTCGATATCGACTTCGACTATTGCTGCGTGCCCGCCATTGGCAAGTACAATTTCCGCTGGATCAAAAGCTGCTGTTGCCTCTAGGGTTGGGTCAAAGTTTGGTGGATGGACAGATTCGGCAAAATAGATCGCGCTCGCTACATCTGCAAAAGGTATATTTTTGGTTGGAACACCAGCGACATATACCTGATCGTTTTCGAACATGATGTCTTCGGGAGAGACCTCAAGCATTTGCCCGGCCGCTTGTTTGATCTTTGTCCTCAGAATATCTGCTGCACGACCGATGGAGCCGGCTCCGATAACTGCGGCGCGACTAGCCCACGCCCCCATGCCCCAGGCGTTCGCGGTACTGTCTGCACGGATTACGACTTTATCTACTGAGATTCCAAACGCGTCGGCAGCTACCTGCGCGAACGTCGTCGCGTGTCCCTGACCCTGTGAGGTTAGTGACGTCGTGACAGTGACTGTGCCGGTAGGATCGATTCGCACAGTCGTAGTGTCATGCGTCGCTGTTGGGAGGTCTATATAATGCAGGGCCCGCGTTCCAATCCCGGATAGTTCGTTAAACACGCTGACTCCAAGGCCCAGGTACTTACCCGCTTTTCTCTCTGTCGCTTGTCGTTTTCGAAACGCGCCGTAGTCCACCATACGTTCTAGCATGTCAACCGTTGCGAAAAATGTACCTTCGCGGACCAGGAGTTTAGTGGCATTTATGTACGGAAAATCGGTTTCGCCGATGACGTTACGCCGACGAATTTCGAATGGTGATAGTTTGAGTTTGCGTGCGGCGCGATCGAGTAGGGTTTCGCGCGCTATTTGTCCCGCAGTCCAACCAACGCCACGGTAGGCTCCAATTGGACATTTATTAGTAGCGAGTTCAGTACATTCTGCATAGGCGAGTGGGATCTTATACGCGCCGGTGATACTTGCTGTTCCCACAGTCGATTCGATTGCTGCGCTCCAGGGTAAATTATTGTAGGCGCCGCTATCAGTTGTCGAGAAATTTCTTATTGCTAAGATCTTACCATCGCTGTTAAACGCTAGCGTCATGTCATTGGTTTGATCTTTAGCATGGGTTGCCGCTAGCAAGTGTTCTTGACGATCCTCTATCCACGAAACTGGTTTGCATATTTCACGTGACAAGATGCAAGCAACTAGTTCTTCTGGAAACAAGTGCGCTTTTTGACCAAAGCCGCCTCCCACCTGTGGATTGCGTATTTCTATCGTGTTTTCAAGTGTCTGTAACATCGTCGCGATGAGCGTTCGGAATAGTCCCGGCATTTGTGTCGACGACCAGAACGTCAGCCGACCGCTGGTCCATTCGTACCGCGCGACACAGCCGCGGGTTTCCATGGGCGCGGCACTGATTCGATTGTTGTGAAATACACCGTGTTCGATCACGCTGGCGTTGGCTAGTACCTCATCCAGGTTGTCGTCAACTCGGGTAGCCGTGTGGATGAGGTTACTGGGAACCTGGTCGTTGGCGAGGTTTTCTGCTTCGCGTGCTTCATTGATGTTCGCTACAACTGGCAATTCGTCATAATCGATGTGGACAAAGCCAGCAGCATCTTCTGCGACGCGAAGTGCTTTTGTCGCACGCGACGTTACCGGTGCAAAGTCTCGGAATATTTATTTAACTGGATCGCAAAAAAAAAATATTATAATGCGATCGCCAGGGTCTCATTTGTAATAAATTATTCTTGAATAAATCTTTGGTGCTTGGGAGATGAGCGAGAAAAAATTGCGGACGACCGTGGTTGGTAGCTACCCTCAGCCAAGCTGGCTGGTGGACCATGACGTACTCAAAGCAAAAATCGTTCCACGCATTCGCGCGCACGATATCTGGCGGATTAAAGGAGAATTTCTCGAAGAAGCGCAGAACGATGCAACTTTAATCGCGATCCGAGATCAAGAACTCGCAGGCATCGATTGCATCACTGATGGTGAGATGCGAAGGGAAAGCTACTCTAACCGATTCGCGACGTCGCTATCAGGCATTGATACGAGCGATCCCTTTATTCGGAAAGTCGAAGGCCATGACATCCCAATGCCTCGAATTGTTGGGCCGGTGCGGCGAAAGGGGCCTGTCGAGGTTGACGATCTGCTCTTCTTAAAAGCGCATACAGATCGTCTCACCAAAATCACTCTCCCAGGGCCGTTCACGCTGAGTAAACAAGCAAGAGATGATTATTATGGGGATCCAGAAGCTGCCGCTACAGGGTATGCGGAGGCGATAAATGAAGAGATGCGCGATTTGGAGGCGAGTGGGGCAGATGTGATTCAGTTAGATGAACCCTGGCTACGCCAAGATCCCGACGGCGCTGTTCGATACGGCGTCAGGGTGATTAATCGTGCGGTGGAAGGAATTAATGTAACAACGGCGATTCACCTTTGTTTTGGGTACGGGTTTATAGTGTCTCCAGCCAAGCCCAAGGCATACACATTCTTGGAGCAACTTGCCGATTGTAATATCCAACAAATTTCGGTCGAAGCTGCGCAACCACACCTCGACCTTGGTGTCTTCTCAGCGCTAGCAAAGAAGACCATCGTGTTCGGTGTTGTCGACTTATCGAACAATGAGGTTGAGTCGCTGTCCGTACTTACAAATCGTATACGTCGCGCGTTACCCTTTGTAACACCGGAACGGCTCATTGTGGCGCCGGACTGTGGCATGAAATACTTAACGCGAGATAGCGCCTTCCATAAATTACGATTGATGGTCGAGGCCGCAGCAATCGTGCGTCGAGAGGTATCCTAAATCCCTCCGAGGACCGGGGTCGAATTGTGGGTGCTAAGGATGTCGAAGAGTTCACCCAGGTTACTTGGGGTAATTTTTCTATGTCCCGCCTCGATCTCGTGGACCATTCTAATAACTATCTCGTTGAGCAACGGTTTGAGTCCAGCTGCCGTTGCTTTCTCTAAAATATAGCCATTGAGGAAGTCAATCTCGCTTTTACGGCCGCGCTTGAGGCTTTCCAACGTCGAGGGTGTAACTCCGGCGTACATTTTCACGAATTGCGTCATGCGCCGCAAAATTTGGACACGTTTTGACGGCTTATCGGCAATACCGAGATAGTAGTCATTGGGATCGATGATGACATGTTCTATATCGACATCTTGCGTCGTTGCGGTATCTACTGACTCCCGAAAGGCCTGCAGGAATAGTTCACGGCCGATCTCGGAGTCAAATAAATCTCCAAGCGATTTGCCGGAGACCGCGCATAAGCACGACACAGCTCCATTCCAGATCAATTTACCCCACAGTACGCCAATGATGTTGTCGCTGATCTCGGTTTCCACGACGTGTGCTAACGTATCGCGGAGTTTGCCTACGCGGTCACTAAGGCGCCCATCCATTTCGCCAATTATGAATCGACCGGTCGTAGTGCGCCGGTATATACCAGGGGCGTCCATGGTGGTCCCAAACGCAACGGTAGCGCTAATAACACGCTCGATACCGACGGCTTGTCCTATGGCCTCTTCAACAAACCCATTTTGAAAAGATACCAGGTAGCCTTCCTCGCTGAGAAAAGGAAGCGTCTCCTGTGCTGCATCGACGACGCCACCTGCCATCATCGTAAGATAGGCGCAATCAAAGGATTGGCCTACTGGAATCTCGCGAAGATGGGTATACGCCTGCGCGGAAACTCGAAAGGAATGCTCGGAGGTTGAAATTGAAATTCCGTTGCGGTTTATCGCAGCAGAGATTTCTTGATTCCCAGTGACGAGGTATAGATTTTGGCCGGCACGGGTGAGTTCGCCAGCAATCAACCCGCCAACGCTGCCAATGCCCTGGACAAGTATCTGTGTCACGAGTATTGCCTCGCGCGATTCTCTGTCTGAAGGCTTATCTCGATAGGATCAATGTCAGGGCCCACTAGTTTGGTAGATATATCAGCCTTCCGTAGACGTTTCAGCGTGCAGCGAGTTCGACGTAGTTACGTTCAGTATGTCCCGCGTAAACCTGGCGAGGACGGCCAATGCGCTGACTTGGGTCTTCTATCATCTCGTTCCATTGCGCGACCCATCCAGTCGTGCGGGCAAGTGCAAACAAAGCCGTGAACATCGTAGTTGGGAAGCCAATCGCTTTTAGTGTAATACCAGAGTAGAAATCGATGTTTGGGTAGAGCTTTTTCTCGATGAAGTAATCATCAGACAGCGCGATGCGTTCAAGTTCTATGGCCACATCTAACATTGGATCATCAGTAATACCGAGTTCCTTCAGAACTTCGTGGCAGGTTTGTTGCATCACCCGCGCTCGAGGATCATAGTTTCTGTAGACCCGATGACCAAAACCCATCAGTCGGAATGGATCATTTTTATCTTTCGCTCGTGTGATGTATTCCGGAATTCGATCGACCTCACCAATCTCAGCAAGCATATTTAGCGCGGCCTCATTGGCACCGCCATGAGCTGGTCCCCAGAGGCAGGCGATCCCGGCCGCGACGCACGCGAAGGGATTGGCACCGGATGAACTTGCCAAGCGAACAGTTGAGGTTGAGGCATTCTGCTCGTGATCGGCGTGTAGGATAAAGATCCGATCCATTGCGCGAGCAATGACGGGGTTGACCTTGTACTCTTGGGTTGGCATCGCGAAGCACATGTGTAAAAAATTTGCCGTATAGTCGAGATCATTACGCGGATAGACAAAAGGTTGTCCGATTGAATATTTAAAGGCCATCGCGGCAATTGTCGGCATTTTGGCAATCAATCGGCGGCTCGCTACCATTCGTTGATAAGCATCGTTAATGTCTGCTGAGTCGTGATAAAACGCAGAGAGTGCACCGACGACGCCGCACATGATTGCCATTGGGTGGGCATCACGACGAAAGCCAGAAAAGAATTTAAGTAATTGCTCGTGGACCATTGTGTGGTGACTGATGGCATGGTTGAACTCTTCGAATTCAGCCTTATTTGGCAACTCGCCGGTGAGAAGTAGGAAAGCGATCTCGACGAAATTACTTTTTTCTGCTAATTCGGCAATGGGGTAACCTCGATACAGCAAGATGCCGGCATCTCCATCAATATATGTAATCTTGGATTCGCAAGCTGCGGTTGAGGTAAATCCTGGGTCATATGTGAATTGGTCGGTCTGCGCATAGAGATCTGACACGTCGATTACGCTGGGGCCGACAGTTCCGGTGATTATGGGTAGCTCATAGGCCTGCCCGTTTGTAGTTAATGTGGCAAGTGGTTGTGGCTTTATGGCGGGTTTACTACTCATGCGAG
>DPMX01000226.1 GCA_003540955.1 Gammaproteobacteria bacterium | reverse complement strand
AGGGGGTTGCGTGCATAACCCCCATGGTAATGGAAAAATACCTAACCGTGCTCGTACCCACGCGTTCACATTAATTGAAACTCACGAAATGTTATGGATCTGGATGGGTGATCCGCAAATGGCCGACCCCAGTGAAATCCCAGACTTTAGTTGCCAAAGCGATGACCGCTTCCCAACCGTGTGTGGAGTCATCGAGATGCATGCCAATTACGAGCTCATCAGCGATAACCTGATGGATCTGACGCACGTTGAATTTACGCATGCGGGTCTATTGGGCTCCGAAGCAATCAAGCATGGAAAGCAGGAAATTGTCCAGAATGGTACTACAGTGTATTCGAATCGCTGGTGCCCGAACGGCCTTACACCACCGGCATGGGATGCAATGTTTAATAATTACGGCAAACCGGTTGATCATTGCTATTAATGCGTTGGGATGCGCCATGCCACATGTTGTTAGACGTCGGAATCACGCCAACTGGGAAACCGCGAGAGAAAGGTATTTGGATGTACGGTACCGATATCCTCACGCCGAAAAACGAGACTTCAACTTACTATTTTTGGGGTGCATCGCGAAGCTGTGGGCTGGATGATCCGAATGCAGGTAAACAATGGGAGGATGCGATAGAGCTCGCCTTTGGTCAACAGGACAAACCAGTGATCGAAGCGCAGCAACATATGTTACGCCTACGTGGCGCAACGGACATCGATGAGGTTGATGCAGTACGATTACCTACTGATGCCGGCCCGACACGTTGTCGCTTAGTCATGGATAAACTTCGCGAAACAAACGCCACAGAATCCCCCCAACCCAACAACCCTTCGCTTTCAAAGCTTATAGCAATATCTAAAAACAACCATACTGATAGGGTAATGCCAGTCGTATAGTTAACAACTCCACTGCAGCACTACAGGAAATGTCCATGGATGTAAAAACCATATTCGCGTCAATCGATACTCACACCAAAGGTGGTGTAGAAATTACAGGGAAAGATCAAGCCTCAAGATATCTCTTCTCCAATATGTTCGAGGTTGCAAGTAATGCCCAACCCTGGGAACGGATCGTAATCGCTAAGAATCTCGAGTTCACAATCGAAGTAACGCGGGCTGAAGGCATTAGTTCTTGGTACACCTGCGCTCACGACGAAACTGCTTTATTGATGCAAGGAGCAACTGAGATTCATTTTATAAAGCCAACTGACGCAAACTACATACCCTCTGACGATAAAGAAGGCGCAGTTAAGCTTGCTAATGAACCAGCAGGAGAGAGAATGGGCCACATCGTCGCGTCCCGGGGACATCTAACACTGATGCCTGCTGGTTCCGCCTATCAGTTTCGTACGAGCAGCCTAGGTGTCATTTTGATACAGTCAGCTCTTGGTGACGAATCGATCGAAAAATGGGCCGAAATTTGCCAGCACTAAAGAACTCCACTGCTTTACAAGATCAATTTAATGGCGAGTATCAACTACTATGTCGACGACAATAAATAACAATGCACATACTGAGACCTCACCAGATCCGGATAATGGTTATAGGAAATATTCTATAGGGCGCTTCGATTTTGAGCGCGATGAATATTTCGCGCGAATAAAATGCCCGACCGGTACCCATGTTGTCGATATCGAAAATTTTCTACGTTCAATGATGAGAGATGTAGCATGGGGTTTTTTTTACGGCTGGGTTAACTTCGATGAGGTAATCGGGACAGTAAACCACTATGGTAGTGTAGATCTATATATGGGCACATATAACAACGCCTACCGCGAAGCCGGGACTAATTACGAAGAACGCTTTGACTCGCAGAATTTATTAGCCTGCTTCAAATCAATACTAAAAGACTGGACTAACGAGGGATTCGATCCGTTTGCGGCTCCGCTAGAGACCGGTACCGCCCGGGGTCCAAAAAATGGAAATAATGATGCTGCGGTCGATTTTCAACGTGAGCTTGCAGATCGCTTTGTGACACTGCCAGGTGACAGCGAAATGCGAACGAACGAGCGGGGATTCCCCGTGAACCGACAATTTTCCGACGTTGATCAAGAGGAGCCTGAAGTCCACCCCGAGCCCGGCTTCGAAGGTGAAATAGCGTCGTTTAATCTTTTTAAATACCTCTCACGCTCACCCGTGACTTGGAATCCATCGATAGTTTCTATTGTGAAGAACAGCGCATATTGCCCGACATCGGAAGAACACATATTGCCTATCGACCACGGCAACGATCGTGTTGAGTGGTTTATCCAACTCTCTGATGAGATCTCATGGAGAGTCGGCGACAAGGACAGCGGGGCTCCACGTGCGGTGGTCACAATGAAAGCTGGAGATGTATCATGCATGCCTGCAGATATTAGACACAAAGGATTTTCCCCGAAGCGCTCGATGCTATTAGTGTGGGAGAATCTTACCCCGGGTCTCGAACTTCGCTATTCCAGTGGGGAACTACCGCCGGTGCCCGCAGAATTCTGAGTATTTTGGAGAAGCTCAAAATCTTTCGTAAGGCCATCGTTAAAACCGTGATGCAACATTCTCAGCTCGGGGGTAAAGACACTCAATGTTAAAGGAGAAGAACGTGGGTGGTTTCGAGCAATTACGCAATCAACTATTTATCGACAATGAGTTTGTCGATGCCGAAGACGGCGCGACTAT
>DPMX01000360.1 GCA_003540955.1 Gammaproteobacteria bacterium | reverse complement strand
CCTACATGCAAAACTTGTTGCGGCAGGTACGAAAGTACGTAAAGGGATACCGCAGTTGGGCGAGGTCATCGACGAGAACCTTGGAACTGCTGGCCGGCCCTCGGCTGAAAGCAACAACGGCCAAGAATCTTCAGGCATTGACTTTTTTGATTTACCAGATCCTCTGATCCCGGAAAAATGAGCGTCCGCTTAAAAGAGCTATAAAGACCGTTAATCTTGTGACCAACAACCAATAAGTCGGCTTATCCCCTTCGCGTGACAAGTTATAGCCATATCAAGTGTTAATTCATGTGTCTTCAATATTCTGGGTAGCAATACCGAGCCGATTAAGTCGATCCGACCTAACCCATTGTAATATTATACCTTTCTCTCCGTTCTCTGCGCCGAAACCCCGGCAAATACACTTACCCGCAACAGCTATTAACTCATTCCCCCGGTATATCAGTGGTATTTCACCACGTAACCACGGTGGTATACCCCATTCCTGAAACAACCGCTTCAAAGATTGACTACGCGCGCGATAAATTGGGTGACACCGCTCCCCACCTGCCCGAAACCGGACAGAAACATCGTTGGACATCGCGAGTTTCGCGCTAAGTCCTTTTCCAATAGACGCGTTCGTTGATAGCACTCCCCAAGGCAAGTACAAAGGCGCAGTCAAATCCCAATGATAATCACCCGTACCGGCAATTCGCTCCGTTTGCCAAAGTAGGAACAAGCTATCCCTATAACGCCGTATTTCTGCACACTTCCACCTAACGCAAGGTTGAGCGTCTATTCGCGCATTAATAAGGCGTCGTATTTCATGCAGATGGACTGCATCTGGTTTCGGAAAACCAGCACGTACAATCCAACGACGTAACACACTACGTTGCATAGCCGCATTTAAATTACATATGCATGAGATAGACAGTTGCGAATCTTCTGTTCCAAGACCGTTCTCAATAACCGCGTCAGCAGCTTCATCCAAGCATGCAGCCGCATTTTGCTGGAGTTCCACGGCATGACCGATCCGCGCTACAGCTGCCGGCCATCGCCGCTCTATCCATGGGAATACGTTGGAGCGAAGATAATTTCTGTCGTAACGATCTTCGTCATTACTGGAATCATCTATCCATTCGAGATTATGCGCTTCAGCATAGGAGACAATATCCGCACGCGAATAATTGAGCAATGGCCGTAACATCATCCCCGATCCAAATCGTTGGCGTTCGGCGATGCTCGACAAACCATGTGGTCCCGCTCCACGAAGTAACTGTAACAGGAAGGTTTCCGCTACATCGTTCTGATGATGTGCCGTTAAAAGTACATCGTCGGCCTCCATAGTCGATTCCAGCAACCTATAGCGGTGTCCTCGAGCCCAAGCCTCGACACTGCAACCGGAAGGGGGGCTCTCATTGATTTTCAATACCACAATCTCAATCCCAAACTCGCTCGCAGTTTCCGCGCACCATTCAGCCCATCCCTGACTCTCCTTATGTAATCCATGATCGATATGCACCATACGAAGTCGAGATGTCTGGCCAGCTACAAACGAGACCATAAGGTGCAGCAAAACTTGAGAGTCAATCCCGCCGCTGTACGCAACAACAAAACGCCGGTTAATTCCAGTCGGTAAAACCAACCGCAAGTGATCGCACAGCGAGTTAGACAAGGACATCAGGAGCTAGGAGCCTCTTGGACTTAGGATTACTCGGCTAAACGTACATACCACTCAAATCTTTTTAGGTTATCTCGCGATACGTAATATCACGTTACACTACTTCTCAATGTAAGTCCCAAATCGTTGCAACCGAGCACGGCGCCTTGCAAGCAAAGCATCCGGATCAAATTTTGACAGTTCGACAAGTGTTTTAGCTAATTGTTCGCCTACATTACGTGTCGCGAGGGCAAAGTCTCGATGTGCGCCGCCTAACGGTTCTTCGATGACTCCATCGATCAACTCGGACTTTAGTAAGCGCGAGCTAGTGATACCCATCGCTTCGGCTGCTTTCCCAGCTTTATTAGCGTTTTTCCAAAGAATTGAAGCACAACCCTCTGGTGAAATAACGGCGTAGGTTGCATATTCGAGCATAAATACCCGGTCACCCACGCCAATAGCGAGTGCACCACCCGACCCCCCCTCGCCAATTATCGTCGTCAGTATAGGAGTCCGTAAACTAGACATAATAAGCAAATTGTTTGCAATGGCCTCGCTCTGCCCACGCTCCTCCGCGCCTATTCCTGGATAAGCACCCGGCGTGTCGATAAACGTAAAAATTGGTAGGCGAAAACGTTCTGCCAACTGCATAATTCGCCGTGCCTTTCTATAACCCTCCGGCCGCGGCATTCCGAAATTGCGATGAAGATTCTCTTTTGTAGTCCGCCCTTTTTGGTGACCAATAAACGCCACACCGCAGCCATAAAATCTACCAATTCCAGCCACTATCGCGGGATCATCACTAAATGACCGATCACCATGAAGTTCATCAACATCATCAAACAAGCCCTCCACATAGTCCATGGTATATGGTCGCAGTGGATGACGTGCCAAACGCGCTATCTGCCAAGAATCCAGCGAAGAGAAAATGTCTTGAGTCAGCTCTCGAGACCGATTCGCGAGTTGATCGATTTCTTCGGTCATATTA
>DPMX01000262.1 GCA_003540955.1 Gammaproteobacteria bacterium | reverse complement strand
TAGTCTCGCCGTCGTTGCACCCAACGTGAGTCAGACACTCGACACAATGCGTTTGAAGGCATCCGTGCGATCACTGTTGGCCACCGCTAAAACCGCACACAAGATAGCTCAAGCAGAACAACGTGAAGTCAAATTAATAATAGATGTCGAATCGGGAACCTATCACGTAGACAAACAGCCCAGCATGTCAATACGCCCAGCCGACACAAATCTTAAAGTAACCGCGGCGGGTTCCGAATACGCCTCGAAAACCACGGCCGGCATTCGATTTTTTCCTGATGGTAGCTCGTCTGGTGGACGCGTTGATTTATTTTTGGCCGGGCAGCATCACACCATAGTGATAGATTGGCTAACCGGCTTTGTTAAAGCCACACAATGAACTCTCGGCGTAATACACAACTTGGATTTACTTTACTTGAGGTAATAGTTGCATTTGCAATTGCGGCAATAACACTTGGCATCTTAAGTCAGATATTTGGGCAAGGCGCACGTAATTTAACGCTAGCAGGTGATTACGATCATGCTTTAACTCTAGCAAATTCGTTACTAACAGAATACAGCACAAGGACAATAGATAAGGAAACGTCGTATTCCGAAAACACAGGCCAGTTCCACTGGGCAGTTTCAATCGAACCGCACTCTGTTCGAGAGGCGGCGCCAAGCTTATCACCCAGTGAAACTCTTCCCCCAGCAGATCGTCTACGACTTATGAAGATTAATGTCAACGTTGCTTGGCGACGCCATACTACCCCACGTTCAATAAATTTAAGTTCATTGCGCTTAGTGAGCTCTGACAGTGATGGCTAGGAATTTTAAACATCACAATATGGGCTTCACGCTCCTGGAGATGCTAATTGCATTGTCTTTATCAGTGATTCTCGCCGCAATGCTTTTCAGCTCATTGCACACTTATGCAGTAGGCACTAAGGCAGGGCAATTACACTTTAACGCCAAACAAAGTTCCGGCCACATTTATCAATTTATCAGCAATCAATTACGTGAATCTATTCCCCTAAGCCTGAAAGTCGGTCGCAAACGAGATTTATTATTTCACGGGGATAACCGACAAATTATCTATGTCGGTCATGTCCCTCGCCATAGATCAATTGGCGGTTTGCATAAAAATTCGATAATAATCGATGGAGAAACACCACGGCAGTCATTAATCTTTTCCTATGAACGACTTGCCGCCGATGGGCTCTTCGACATAGGAACATTCGTCGAAAAGACTCCCAGCAACTCAAATGTATTAATAGCTGACGCGCATGCTATCGAACTCGAGTACTTTGGGGTTACTGCGAAAAATACTAATCCAAATTGGGTTAGTCAGTGGCCGAGAACTGACAGACTGCCTCAATTGATCCGACTTCGAATTGAGAAATCCACCGAAGCGCCACCGATAGAGATAGTCCTACCGGTGTACGCTAACAAGATGTCAAGACGCGCGGAACTGACGCTGGATACTTCAACACCATGAGTGCTAAACCAACAAAAAGAGCACCATCTTATAGGTCGCTAAAAATAGAACACCGATTCAGAACCAAATCTAGAACAAGTAAACGAGTTGAAGGGGCCGCGTTGATAATAACAGTGTGGCTTATAGCTCTAGCGAGCGCCCTGGCTTTAAATTATGCAATGACAGTGCGAAACGATACCAAGTCCGTAGCATTTGAATTAGCCAGAGTTCAAGCTCGTGCAGCTGCCGAGGCCGGATTTTGGCGGGCGGTCTATTCACTTATGTTGCCTGAACAATCATGGCCGACCAACGGCAGGGCCGTTAACCTCGTTTTTGACAGTGCCAAAGTTAGTATTATGACACAAGACCTCAGTGGGCTTGCTGACCTGAACTCTGCGTCCCCGGAGCTTTTAGAAGCACTTATTAGCCACGCCTTGCAAGAACCAAAACGTGCGATTCAAATCGCAGCTCGTATAGCCGATTGGCGAGATCGAGACAATCGCACTAGACCCGCAGGTGCCGAAAACGAAGACTATATGGCATCGGGTTTGGACTACACGGTCAAAAATGCGCCATTTAACGCTAGAGAAGAGCTAGAGCTGGTTTTAGGCGTGTCACTGGCCGATTACGACGCCATTGCGCCTTTTGTAACGGTACACTCTCAAAAAACATCCATTGATCTTGCGGTAGCCCCTCGCTATATAACTAACGCGCTATTCAAAGCTGACCGCACGGCCACTTTGAAAACCAATACAAGCAATCATGCTCTCGAACAAAATACAATTCTTTACTCGCACCGAAACCGACGCGTTGCCAATTTCGAAATACGGGTCCAAGCGAATGTCAATAATGTCATAAGCCGCCTCTCAGCCTCTATCGAAATCGATCCTAGTCGACGGAGTGGCCAGTGGATTGCTATTCTAGCATGGCGTGAAACTTGGCCATACCAGCTCCCTAAAATTTACTCGAATGAAAATACTTCTACTGGATAAGTTCGATAACTTTTTGCAATGGTGGGCAGATGGGCTCGCTCAAATTGTCCCTACCAGCTGGGGTTCTCGCCACAAGCAATTAAAGCAACACCTCCTGCTTCACTATAACGAGAAGGAGTTACTAATCGAGCATTTCGCCCAAGTCGCTGATGAAGCGACAACTCGACACTTAATCTCCACCTACGATGAAAGCGACAAAAAAAACGTACAGGAGTGGCTAGCTAAATCGCCAGAACTGTCAACTCTCCCCACCATTTTGCGTCTTCAGTCAGACCGTATCTTAGTGAAACGCCTTAGATACCCGGCTGCCGCACGTGCAGACCTTAGAAACGTTATCTCCTACGATATAAACCGACAAACGCCATTTTCACGCGAGGACGTCTATTTTGACTTTGAGGAGATTGCCACTAAAGACGCAAGTGCACATATCGAAGTTGATCTTTTTCTAATTCCAAAAAAAGAACTTGAGCCGCTTGAGTCGACGATTAAAGCGCTCGAATTAAGATTAACTGCGATAGACATCAGCGGCCCGACATCTGTATCTGGGGTTAATTTACTACCAATACAGAGCGAAAAAAAATGCAACCAACCTCCATACCGAATCTGGTTCGGTCTATTCATACTGTGGCTATCTTTAATTACACTTATACCAGTCAAGCTAATCCTCGACTCTAACGCAACTATCATTCATTTAGAGCAACAACAGAAAAACGGGATCACAACGATCCAACCCTTAAAAGAATTGCGAGACAGATACGCAAAACACGTCAATAAATCTAAATTTTTGAACCATCTCAGATCTAAACATATAGGTGCGCTAGATTTGCTCGGCGAAATTACAAATTTGCTTTCAGACAACACCTGGATCCGGCGGTTTGAATTCAAAAACGGCACATTGAGATTACAAGGAGAGTCGACTAATGCATCTGAAATCCTCGGGATTCTTGATGGCTCTCCAAGATTCTCCTCTCCAACTTTTTCTTCGCCAGTAACTCGCAACAATTCTAATGGGAGTGATCGTTTTAAA
>DPMX01000032.1 GCA_003540955.1 Gammaproteobacteria bacterium | reverse complement strand
GTGGCCAGCGCCGGCTTGCGATCAATGATCTGTCATCCGCCGGACATCAACCGATGGTGTCCGCGAGTGGTCGTTATGTGATTGTTTTGAATGGTGAGGTATACAACTTTTTCGAATTGCGGTCTGACCTCGAACAACGAGGTTACCCTTTTAGGGGGAATTCGGATACCGAGGTGGCTTTGGCGGCAATAGAGCATCACGGTCTGGAGGAAGCGCTAACTCAATTTGTGGGTATGTTTGCAATCGGGCTTTGGGATCGGGACACGCGCAGGTTGTTTCTCGCGCGTGACCGTGTGGGCGAAAAACCGATCTACTACGGCAACATTGGGAGTACTTTTGTGTTTGCTTCGGATCTTAACGCGATTCGTAAAGTACCCGGCTGGGCAGGGCAGATCGATCGCGATGCGCTAGGGTTGATGATGCAACACTTTTACGTTCCCGCACCACGTACGATCTACCAAGGGATGAAAAAGCTTTTACCAGGGACATGGTTACGCATTGAGGCAGGCGATTTTGAGAGCGATCCGGTTAGCTATTGGTCGGCCGCAGATCGGGCAGTGGTTGCAGCCGAAGAGCGCCAAGCGACTGACCCTTCAGCTGCGATCGATGCTCTAGAGTCTGTGCTACGTCGAACCATCCGCGACAAGATGATCGCCGATGTTCCTCTCGGTGCATTTTTGTCCGGTGGCGTCGATTCGTCCACCATCGTTGCATTGATGCAGGCGGAAAGCATGGATAAGGTCAAAACCTTCAGTATTGGGTTTGCTGACGAGCGGTACAACGAAGCCCATGAAGCTCGACAGGTCGCCAACCATTTGGGCACCGAGCATAGGGAGTTATATGTTACTCCGGCTCAGGCGCAAGAGGTTATTCCAAAACTACCCGAATTATATTCCGAACCATTTGCGGACTCGTCTCAAATCCCGACTTACCTTATTTCCGCTTTGGCCAGACGCGATGTCACCATCGCACTTTCTGGTGATGGCGGGGATGAACTTTTTGGCGGCTACACGCGTTACCTTTTGGCAGAGAAAATTTGGCGCCGGTTGAATCGGATACCGGATCCATTGCGATTTCTTATGGGTACGTTAACGTCATTGTTGCCGGCCACTAAGATAGATAATCTTTTCCAGCCAATAAAATCACTACTGCCGGATCGCTGGCGATACAAACAACTCGGCAACAAACTGCAGAAGCTGGGCATAATTTGCCAATCAACAGACCCAGAAGCAGTGTACAAAACACTTATTAGTATGTGGGAAAGGCCTTCACAGGTGGTAGTTGGAGCTAGGGACATAGATATGCTTCAATCGCAACCGAGCATCATTTCTAGACTGTCTAGTTTTACCGAGCGTATGATGCTTCTAGACCTTCTTTTCTACCTCCCAGGAGACATACTCACAAAGGTCGACCGTGCAAGCATGGGTGAGAGCCTAGAGGTGCGTGTGCCGTTTCTAGATCATCGTGTTGTCGAACATGCGTGGCGGATACCACTTAATCTGAAGGTTAGAGGTAACGACAGTAAATGGTTACTTAAGCAAGTGCTTTTTCGATTTGTCCCAAAAGGATTGATCGATAGGCCGAAGATGGGTTTCGGAGTGCCCATTGATGAGTGGCTGCGGGGCCCTATGCGTGCCTGGGCCGAAGATTTGTTAGAAGAACGCGTACTCGCGGATCAAGGTTTTTTTCATGCGGCTGAAGTGCGTCAAACATGGGATCAACACCTTAGTGGTACGGTGGATTGCCAGCACCTACTTTGGCCGATACTAATGTTTCAAGCGTGGTTAGATTATTATGGCCGATAGGATTAAGGTTCTAGTTGTGATCGGGCAACTTGAAATCGGTGGGACCGAGCGGCAATTGCTTGATGTATCTCGCGAAATTGATAGTGATGACATAGAAATAATCGTCTATGCGCTGCGAGGTGATGGTAGCCTTGCGGGCTCCTTCTTGGCTGCAGGCATTCGAGTGATTCATCCTCATCATCATTCGCGACGTTGGTTAGGACTTTTACGTACGGCTGTGCACTTGATTAGGACCTTTCGATCTGAGCGCCCGCAGATAGCGCATTTCTTCCTCCCGGAAGCATATGTACTTGGCGGTTTGTGTAGTCTGTTGGCACCACCTTGCGTTCGCATCATGAGTCGTCGCAGTTTAAACTACTACCAACGGCGATGGCTCGGGATCCGAGCTATCGAGCGAATCTTGCACCGTCGAATGGATGGGATTCTAGCTAATTCGCAAGCTGTATTATCAGATCTCCAAAATGAAGGTGTTCCGGACCACATTAGCGGGGTAGTACGCAATGGTGTTTCGGCGCCACCAAATATTGCTGATAGTAGGCTCGCGGCGTTGCGGGCAGAACTGAAGCTAAATCCGACTGGCATCGTTCTCATCGTTGTGGCGAATCTCATTCCTTATAAAGGACACAGTGACGTGCTCGATGCGCTTGTTCGCGCACGGGATCGTCTTGGCGAAGCATGGACCTTATTACTAGTAGGCGCGGACCATGGAGTCGAAGCTGAGCTTAAGCAACGAGCAAAGGATTCAGGGATCTACGGGAATATTCGTTGGCTAGGGCGGCAGAGTGACGTAT
>DPMX01000266.1 GCA_003540955.1 Gammaproteobacteria bacterium | reverse complement strand
ACTGATTTAAATCCTGCAGCACGAAGTCGATCAGTATCACTTGCCGTGAGGACTCGCCCTTTAGGAATTCGGCCATCACTGAGGTGGACTGAGTGCGCGAGCACGGCGCCCAGAGCATGTTCTATCGGAGTGTTACCAAAACGCATAGCAGATGTTAGAGATTCTTGGTCCCCAATAGCAAGTGGCCGATAAAAAAATTTGACACAAAACTAATATTTTTCGCGTTCGCCATTGGCGATCGCACAGGCTACAACAGCGCAAGCCTCCAACTGAGATGCTAGCTTCTGTCATACTAATAAAGACTTGGTAATGCCATTACATTTACTACGAAATTTTAGCTTTATCGCCCATATTCCCGAGTTTGGAGCGACTCCGCATCTTTTATGTATATCTAAAGCATTATCCGCATTATTTGCCTTTGAATCGTGATTCTTGCGTTTCCAAGTATGAATCGATTTCGGATTCTACAGCAATTGATTTTGTCGTTAGCTATGTAAAGAATAAGACGACCAAGGTGCTTAATCGGACGTAAGCCGAAAACACGGGGGTTGGGAGATCGGAGTGTGAGTTAAAAGGCATTAGCGCGGCGAGAATTGTCGATTTCTAGTCATACCGACATTCCGGTAGAATTGGTCAATACCGCAGGGGATTAGGTCTCGTTGACTGAAATCTCGAATAGAGGCTACTGCTACAAAGTAAAAGTAAAGTAGATTTGATCGAAGTGTCCCGGCTCGTGGGACAGTCCAGATGTACGATCCTAGATAGGCAGTGGCCGACCTAATAAATACCTAAAATATAGTAGGAATTTTGCTTCAGGAGGACATTATTGTGGCACAGCAGAAAACGCTAGGAGATTTGGCGGGCACACGTAAGGAACTCCTCCATGCGCGACACTTGCCAGGGGAATTCTATACGTCACCTGAGATCTATGCGCGCGAGATTGAGCAGATCTTCATGCGTGATTGGATTTGCGTGGGTCGAGTCGAGCAGTACCCGGATCCTGGTGACTATCGGGCAATGCGCATTGCGGATGAGCCGGTATTGGTATGTCGCGATCAAGCTGGCACTCTGCGCGCATTAGCGAATGTGTGTCAGCACCGTGGAGTTGAAGTGGTACAGGGTGTGGGCAACGCGAATGAATTCAGTTGTCCTTACCATGCTTGGGTATACGGATTAGATGGCGGGCTGGTGGGAGCACCATATAGCCGCGAGGTTGCCGATTTTGATTTTGAGGCCTGTAGCTTGCCAAGAATTCAGCTTGACACCTGGGCTGGATACATATTCATTAATTTCGATTCAGACGCAGAGAGTTTAACTGATTACCTTGCGGCTGATCAGGTGCAAGAAGTCGCCGCATTTCTCCACGCTGATGAAACTCGTATAGCGGATGAATATGTGTTTGAGCTCGACTGCAATTGGAAATTTGTACCAGAAAATTTGATGGATATTTATCATGTTGGTGTAATCCACAGTGGTACTTTTGGGAAAGGCTTTGCAGTCGAAAAATTCCCCTTCCATCTAACGAAATACGGATACCACTCTGAATACGAAAGCTTGACGATGGCACCGGATGGTGCTTGGTTGTTTGGCAAACCGATGCCTTGGTTAGAGAGGAAGTCAAAATCGTTTGCTTTCACCGTTTTTGTCCGACCAAGCTTCAATATGTTCGCTCGGCCCGATATGCTACAACCATGGTTTTGTCATCCATTGGGACCAGATAAGACCCGAGTGACGGTTTTAACTCAATACCCTGACGAATGGTTCGAGCAACCAGCGTTTGAACAAAAGAACCAGGTAGTGAAGGATTTCATTCGCCTCGTGGCGAGCGAAGATAAAGAGATGATGCATTCGCTACAAAATGGTGTAGGGTCGCGCAACTTTACTCCAGGCCCAACGATGGGACTGGAAAAGGCAATCCATCATTTGCTTAACGCCTACCTAGACCGCATGTTTGGCGAAGATATCTAGGTGATTGAATGAGCCGGTTAAAGATCGAGCCAACGGCGTGCAATCGTTAAGTAAGCCTCGGAGGCTTGTTCTATGTGGCTCACCGGGCAGTATTCGTCGGTCTGATGTGCCATGTGCATCTCACCAGGCCCTAGGATTACTGTCGGAGGATTGCCAGAGGCAGGCGTTAGGGCTGCCGCGTCTGTAAAGTAAGGTGCGCCGCGTGGCTCGATGTGTTCACCAAGCAACGGGTCCATAATGGAATAAATTTCTTGCATCCACTCGTTGGTATGTGATGTGTGTACTCCACCAACATCAATAATCGACTCAATTGTGGCCTCATTCCCGATGCGCTCTTTTATACCATCTACGATTTCATGGTGGTTGTGATTAGGTATAGTGCGGATGTCGACGGTGAATTCAGCCTTGTCAGGAACAGAATTGAGATTGAGGCCGCCGTGGAAGGTACCAACATTAAGCGATGACGTCCCAAGTAATTCGTGCGGATCGAGTTGAAAGTTGTGCTCTTCCATTGATGTAACTGCACGTGCTGCCTTATAAACCGCATTGACTCCAACTTCGGGCATGGAACCATGTGCCGTAATTCCTTTAGTCTGCACTTTGAGCCATAACGCTCCTTTATGACCGATAATTGGATAATTAGAAGTTGGCTCGGCGATAACGATCGCACCAGCCTCGCTCAATGCCCCAGTTTTTGCGAGATGAAACGACCCTTCGCAGCCCGTTTCCTCACCGGCACAGATCGCCAACTCGATATCTGCGGCACCAGATTGTCCAGCGGCGGCAATTGTCAAGGCAGTGTGGACGAAGCAAGCTATGCCTCCTTTCATGTCGGTCGTGCCGCGCCCATAGAGCTTGCCGTCTTTGATTTGAGCGCCAAACGGATCTACGGTCCAATCTTTTGTACCCAGGGGCACAACGTCAATGTGTCCGCCAAAGCACAAGGCTTTCTTTTCCCCCCGGCCTTTCAATCGCGCGACGAGGCTTGTGCGGTTTGGTGCAAACTCGTAAGCGGCCACCTCAAGTCCAAAGTCGCGCATCAATTCAGCCAAATAATTTGCACAGGCGTGCTCGTCCCCCGGGGGGTTGCGCGTGTCAAAACGAACAAGTTCTTGAGTAATCTCGAGTGCAGACGGTATAGCAATCATTTAGGTCCCCATAACATTCGTTCAGATCTTTACAAGTTCACAGTCGCACCATAAGCTGCTGCCTCGAGTCCCGTCAAGAGAGCAGTAGGGCGAATATATATTATCTACTGATCCATCAAATACGGCGGTCAATATAGGTCGTTTCGAGGCGTAACGATATAGAGTCAAATTATGGGGGGCGCATGAGTCAAGAAAATTCTAACCGATCGCTAACAAACCCGAACTTCGAGACTGATCTCGTGTCACGGGAAATAATCCGAGGCAAATTGCTGGCCGTCGCGGACGAGATGGGGGTTGTGTTGAAACGAAGTTCGATGAGTCCCGTGATATATGAAGTGCTCGATTTCGCCTGCGGATTTTGTGACGCATCGGGTCAACTCGTATCGCAGACGAATGGTATCACGGTGTTTACGGGTACGTTCTCAATTCAGACGGCAGTAATTCTCGATAAATTCGGGGATGAGCTAGCACCCGGCGATATCTATATTCTGAATAACCCATTCGACGGTGGCACCCATTATAACGATGTTGGGATTATAAGGCCGATATTTGTAGGAGACGAATTGTTCTCATTCGCCATTTCGATCTCCCACTGGACTGACGTGGGTGGTAAGTCTCCGGGGTCGTTGCCGGCCGATGCTACGGAAATATACCAAGAGGGAATTTGTTTCCCCGGTTTGCGCTTGTATAAGAATGATGAACCTGAGCGATCAGTATTTGAAATGGTCGAAGCAAATGTGCGGATCCCAAAAATGGCATTGGGGGATCTTAATGCTGCGGTCGCTTCTGTTCGTATCGCTGATAAGCGTTGCCAAGAACTGTGTGAGAAATATGGTAGCCGGGGTGTCCGTGAAACTTTTCAACATATTCTTTCAACTAGCGAGGCCGTTAGCCGTTCAGCAGTTGCCGAACTTCCGGACGGTGTTTATCAAGCGACGGATTGGCTTGATGGTGACGGTATTACGAAAGATCGCTTTCCGACTCAGGTCGAAGTAACGATTGCCGGTGAAGAGATCACATTCGATTTTGCCGGCACTTCGCCGCAAGTGCGTGGCCCAGTCAATTGTTCTCGATCTGCAATGATTTCAGCTGTTAAAACTGTGTTTAAAGCGATCGTTGATCCTCAAGCACCGTCGAATGAAGGTTGGTTTAAACCGCTAAAAGTAGTAGCCCCTGAGGGCACAGTGTTTACCGCGATGAAACCAGCTCCAGTCGGTTGGTATTTTGAGGGTACGGGACAGGTGTCTGAACTTGCATGGAAAGCGCTTGCGCCCATTGTTCCGGAACGTATCAGTGCTGGCAGCGCTAATAGCCTCTGTGTCACTGTTATGGGTGGCGTCGACCGCTCACGCGGCGAACCATGGGTGATGATAGAGCCTAGCATGGTGGGTTGGGGAGCGACCGATGAGCGCGATGGTAACTGTGTGACGAGTCCCATAT
>DPMX01000202.1 GCA_003540955.1 Gammaproteobacteria bacterium | reverse complement strand
TGTGGATGCTCATCAACGACTCAAATATGCCTGGAGAATTGGCCTACGCCAATAGGACCACGACTAGGAAAATACAATATGTCTACCCGAAACGGACCTATTCGATTGTTATGTCAGCCGTTTTTGCCTAAGGCGTTACTCTCTTTGTAATACAACCTTTCCTGCAAGATCACCCATCATCCACGAAAAAACAGAACCCGCAATTTGTTTCGCTACCAGGGCATTAAAATGTAAGGCGTTATTCGATGGATACCCTTCAATCGGGTCGACAAAAAGATTTGTTGGTACCAATTTTACATCCTGCCGCGTACGTGCTAGTTGAACCATGAGTTCAATGAATCTTGCACGGTTGCGAAGCTGCCGCCACCTTGGGTACTTCCCGTTGTAGTTCAGCCTAAATGCACGTTCGCTTTGGTTATACAAAGGCGGGAGCAACACAGCGATAACTGATTCCGGAGCGGCCAACGAAATCCCACCCAACTCGTCGTGAGGGTGATTTGTAGTGCTTTTTTAGTTGTCCCCACGGATTGTGCCCAGGCAATTTTTCGAAATCAGTTTCTCTAAGAAATCGATCGTCCAATTGCAAGAGTCCATCCCGAAGAGAATAAAATGGACGATCTTTATAAGGCTCCAATGTGCGAGAATTGTTTCTAACATCGTTATCAGGGTTGAAGCCCAAAATGACTAAGTCAGGCTGGTAACGCCATACGCGATGGCGCAGCGTTAATAATTCCTGTGCGGTATCGAAACTAGGTACCGCAAAATTTATCGGCTCGATACGCTTGCCATCAAGAAACGGGCAACTTGCCAAACGTGTCGACATCAAGTGCCAAAAAGTTTCTTCCCGGAGAACTCCCAGTCCTGCCATGTACGAACCCCCCAGAAATGCGATCCGATAGACGTCAGCTGGCTTCTCTATTTGATGCTCACTGTCACGTAACCCTCGACTGTTAATGCCTACTTCAGGTGAAACCGCTTCTTTAAATCCAACCCCCGTCACTCGATCTCTGACAAGAATATCGCCTAAGGGATCAATTGTGCTTACGGTGATATGACTGGTTAGGATAAAAAGAGCCGCTAAAACAGAAAGCGTAGCTAAAAGGCGTTTAGAACCATGTGATTTCATTCTTATTAAAGTTAACCTTTTTTTATCCCTCAAATTCCTCAAGCAACAGCCGATAACATCTAGTGGGGTCGTTCTAAAGTGAGCATCCCGTGCAACCGTTGAAGACGATGGGAATAAGTATGTTGGTCCATAACGCTTTCATATGCCTCATCCACCATTTGTTGCCAATAATCGATATCGGTGAATCGTTCTATCACGTCACTTATGTTTGAGTAGTCACGCTCCAGGGCAATGTAATGCTTGTCTGCCACAAAAATACCATTGAACTTACCGGGAAACATAATTTGGCAGGTTTTAGAGCCAACAGCGTCGAAGTGCCTCGACGAGACGCACTTTCCATAAAAATGCGGTTTTTCATAATCCTTAAAAAATCTTTCGTACACTTCTGCAAACGACAATTTTCCAGCTGCTACTAATTCATGCTGTACGAGCCCTGTCTTTTTTACCGCTCTTAAAATACGCCGAGGAATCGAGGGCATCGCTTCGATTAGCGACACAAAAAAAGAATCAGCACTGAGAGTCAAGGCCCCACTGGGGCGTTGTTTCGCCCACTGACGAATTGCCTCAACCGTATGATCGTCTCTTTCGAGATACCAGGAACCCGCCTCTGTTGATACGGTTCCGCGGCATTGCTGGAGAAATGCTGCCCACCCACCACGCGTCATTCGCTTGTTACTTAAGTCTACTTTAAAACCAAAGCGCGACGCCCCGTAGTGACTAAAATAATCTTGGATCTTATTTCTATCTTCGTCCCCGAGATGAGGCAAATAGCGCGCGGCCCTACTCCCAATATCGATTGCCCGCTCTTTGTATTTCTTACCCGGCACATACACACTGGGGTTTAATGCATGAGGCACCTCCAGTAGCCGGGCGGACGTTATATCCCCAAATAAAAACTGTCCCGCTTCCAATGGCAACTGTGTCGCAATAAACTCGGGAGATAATCGCTTGAGCAGAGCTCGCTTTGCATGAATAGGTATACCCGGCAGATTCACTTCATTACCAACGAACACGAAGAGCCGGCCACGCCGATTTTGTAAAACAGATGCCACTCGATCGAGGTATTTTACGGTGTCTCCTAACACCGAATGCAGTACTACTATCAGCTCGACATTCCTGATGACTCGTTGGAGCCTCTTAGAGGCATTCCGATCTACAACGTTAACCGGCGTGACTTGAAAGCCAGGGCACTGAAGAAATGCATCGAACCAATCGTCGAAATAAGAGAACACGCGCGCGTAATCGGCATGAAGAACGACGGTGTTAATTGAATCAGATGGCAAGAGAAAAAGTTTCGAGGTCGACTACTGTCGATCGATATCCCATTGATCTAGTATTTCGACAATTTTCTGCGCCGACTTCCCATCTCCATATTCTTTAATTTCCTTTCGCTCCGCATACTCTTCTTGATTCCACAATCGATTCCATCCGCACTCAATAGTTTCAATCCACTCTGTTTCGTCGCGTAGCGTCACACAAGGAACTCGGTGGAAATACGCCTCTTTCTGTAATCCCCCCGAATCAGTGTAGACCGTCTTAGCTCCCGCTAACAAAACGTTCATCTCCAAATATCCAACGGGGTCAACAACTGTGATGCCACGCGGAGAATAACCGAATTCTTCCATTGCCTTTCGCGTTCGCGGATGAATTGGAAATAGCACGCAACAATCCGACGCAATTTCCTGAAGCAACTTAAGCAGCATACCAAGTCGCT
>DPMX01000285.1 GCA_003540955.1 Gammaproteobacteria bacterium | reverse complement strand
TTATCCGTAGACTCGGGATCCCATTAATCGCTATGACCGGCGATGCTAATTCAACGCTTGCTGTGCAAGCGACCGTCCACCTCAATGTGGCGGTGAGAGAGGAAGCCTGTCCACTAGGGCTCGCGCCTACCTCAAGTACTGCGGCTGCGTTAGCGATGGGCGACGCGTTAGCAATTGCGATGCTTCAGGCTCGAGGTTTTACCGAGGAGGATTTCGCATTATCTCATCCTGGAGGAGCACTCGGTCGACGCTTACTCTTGAAGATAAGCGACGTATTACATACTGGGTCTGAGATGCCGACCGTTGGGCATGAACTTAGCATAGGCGACGCTTTGGCGGAGATGACCAGTAAAGGACTAGGTATGACAGCGGTGATTGATGCCGAAAGCCATCTTTTAGGTATTTTTACCGACGGAGATTTGCGTCGCGTGCTAGACCAGAAGGTCGATATTAATACGACCTCCATTGGGTCAGTAATGAATTCTGACTGTACGACAGTTGCTGCCGACATACTTGCCGCCGAAGCTTTAAGCATCATGCAAGACGGTAAATTTAATGCTTTGGTAGTAGTTGATGACGAAAGACGACTAGTCGGTGTTTTAAATATGCATGATCTTCTCAGGTCTCGCGTTTTTTAAGTATGGAAATGTGCGCTAGCGTTTCGGATCTTGCTGCGGTGGTGAAGCTCGCGATTTTTGACGTTGACGGTGTTTTAACCGACGGGGGATTAATACTCGGACCAAATGGTCAAGAGTTTAAAAATTTCCATGTGCGTGACGGCCTCGGTCTCGTTATGTTGCGTTCTACTGGGGTGGAGCTTGCGATTATCACTGGGCGTGAATCTACTGTCGTGACGGAGCGGATGGCGGCACTTGGAATTGAACACGTTCTGCAGGGACAAAGTGACAAGGAGCAAGCCTTAGATAAACTATTAGACGACCTTAACGTTGACGCAAGTACTGTATGCTACGTTGGAGATGACTTGCCGGATTTGCCTGTGATGATGAGGGTCGGGTTATCTGTGGCGGTCGCAGACGCCCACTCAGAGCTAATCAAACACGCGGCTTGGAAGACCAAGGCAAAGGGTGGAGCAGGAGCAGTGAGGGAGGTTTGCGAAATGATCCTTGCGGCACAAGGAAACCTTGGTTCCGCGATCGAGAATTTCGGGTTCCAAATGCAATGACAACATCATGGGGCAGCGCTCTGGTATTCGTGATATTTGGCGCTTTGACGTTTTGGCTATGGCAACAGCTCGATGAAACTCAAGGATACATTATGCCAATCGGGGTTCATGAGCCTGACTACTATATAGAAGATATGGTGCGCAATACGCTAGATGAGAATGGAGCGCTAAAAAATGTTTTATATGCGGATTTGGTGACTCATTTTCCAGATGATGATACGACTGAATTGGATCGACCTCGAATGGAAATCTACAATGGTAAATCTGACCCTTGGTACGTAATTGCTGAGAGTGGATGGGTCAGTTCCGGTAGTGAAGTCGTTTTACTTCACGGTGAGGTTGAAATCTGGCGGCTAGACAAAACCGGGAACCGAGAATTCGAAGTAATAACTTCAGAATTGCGCGTCTTGCCGCAGGAACAATACGCGGAAACAAGCGATCCGGCCACTATTACAAGTAAGGCGACGATTTCAAGGACGATCGGTATGCGCGCGAATTTCGCGCATGATAGGTTAGAGCTATTGAAACAGGTGAGAAGCCGTCATGAAGTCAATCCTCAGATTTAGTCTCCTGCTTATCGGCGTATTGCTAGCCTCTGAGGCTAGTGCTTTGGCCACCGATTCAGATCAACCCATAGAGATCCAAGCTGATTTTGCTGAACTGGACGATCAAGAAGGGAAAACTATCTATGTTGGTAACGTTGTCGTCATCCAAGGTTCAATTAGGATGACTGGTGACAAACTAAAGGTTAATTTCTCCGAAGAACGAGATCTCGAAGAGGTCTATATCGAAGGGCGACCGGCCTATTTCAAACAAACGCCTGACAATGGAGAAGACGTCGAGGGTGAAGGTTTGTTAATTGAATATCACGCACAAAAGAATTTGCTACATCTAATTCAAAAAGCTCGTTTAACTCAAGGGAAGCGTCTTTTTGAAGGCGACAGAATCAACTACGACACTGGCAAAAGTATTATTACTGCCCGCGGATCGCGGAAAATTGCGGACACTCCCAATGACGTATCGGCGCGTAAACGCGTGCGCATTATTATTCCTCCAAAGGCGAAAAAACTTAAACCGTCATGTGATTCCAAGGGGATTGACTCTGACTGTGTGAAACCGTAGTTCTGATATTTACTCAGGAGAAAAGATTTGAGTGTCCTGACTGTTAGACACTTATCTAAGACCTATAAATCACGACGAGTGGTGCAGGATGTTAGTCTGACCGTTGAGGGCGGGGAGGTCATTGGTCTGCTAGGTCCAAACGGTGCCGGAAAAACCACAAGTTTCTATATGATCGTTGGACTTGTTGCCAGCGAGGGCGGGTCAATATATCTTAACAACGAAGATTTAACCCGCCTTCCTATGGACCTTCGTGCGAGACATGGTCTCGGATATTTGCCACAAGAGGCTTCGGTGTTCCGCAAACTTACGGTTGAACAAAATATCGCCGCGGTACTTGAAATCGTTCCAAAACTTACCTTAGAGCAACGAACTAGTAGGCTCGATGCTTTACTAAGAGAATTTAATATCGAGCACATCAAAAAAAACCTTGGTATGTCTTTGTCTGGTGGAGAACGACGCCGTGTGGAAATAGCTCGTGCTCTCGCTAGTCAGCCCGAATTCGTACTTTTGGATGAGCCATTTGCCGGGGTTGATCCCATTTCAGTTGGAGACATTCAACGAATTATCCAGCATCTAAGCCAATTGGGGATCGGTGTCTTGATTACGGACCATAATGTTCGGGAAACGTTAGGCATTTGCGACCGTGCTTACATTGTCAATGAGGGCAAAATAATCGCAGAAGGAACTGCTGATCAGATTTTATTAGACGAACATGTGCGCGAGGTTTATTTAGGGGATGATTTTACGCTCTGAGCGATAACCTGCTAGTTATTTGAATAAACTTTTCGGACATTGGTCGTTCTCAGCTTTAACTGTCTGTGCTGGAATGAAAGCTATATCATCATCGCAAAATGTTTGCGAAGGATGCCAGTTTAAACTATACCTTTAGTATTTTTAGTTTCGGAAAGCGAAGATAATCATATGTATGCTGCGATTGATGCGATGGTAGACAAACTTGATCGTCAGGTTTGCAAACATAAAGAAAAATCTACAGCTCACTATCGACGTGACGGCGGTATAAAATAGAAGTAAAAAGACGGGTTACGACTGCCGCAAAACAATGCAGATACACGATATCCTATCCGTCGAACGCGTCGCAATCGGAGTCGATGCCGCTAGCAAGAAAGCTGTCTTGGAAGAATTGGCGCGACTCGTTACCTTCCGCTCGCCGGATCTGACCCCCGTGCAAGCGTTTGATGGTTTGATCTCACGAGAGCGGTTGGGAAGTACGGGTATTGGCAATGGACTCGCTATCCCACACGGGCGTATAAAACACTTAACTACCGCCATCGGTGCTTTTCTTAGGACCGAATCAGCGCTAGATTTTGACGCCATTGACGGGCAGCCTGTAGATTTGTTTTTTGCGCTGTTCGTGCCGGAAGAAGCGACCGATACACATTTAACAATGTTGGCGAGTCTTGCAAAAACGTTTAGTGATGAGAGATTAGTTGGTAGGTTGCGGACGTTGCCCACTACTCAGACGGTTTATTCACTCCTAGTCACTGCCTAGTTGAGAAAGGCGCACAAGACGTTTTGTAGTCGTTATTGGACTGTCGGCTGCGGGAAAATCGGTAATTCTGAATGCGTTGGATCGCCTTTATATTTTTCACTGCATGGATCCTAGATTAGGATATACACCGTGGGTACTTGTAGAGTTCAAATTGTTAACCGCCTTGGATTGCACGCCAGGGCCGCAACAAAATTTGTTGAGATGGCCGCAAGTTTTCCATGTGAAATAGAAGTTTCACGTGGCGAAAAGAGGATCGATGGAAAAAGCATTATGGGGGTGATGATGTTAGCGGCGACCCAAGGAACCGTGATCGAGATTACGGTTCATGGCCCCGAGGAAGAAATGGTGTTGAGGGATCTAGTAGCGTTAGTTCGTGATGGATTCGGGGAGCGGTAAGTGACCTTCACACTACATGGTATCGGAGTCTCGCGCGGCGTAGGAATTGGTCGGGCGCATATAATCGAGCACGCTGATTTTCAGATTCGTGAAATCCTGGTGCCTCGGAGCGAAATCGAAGCAGAGATTCAACGCTTGCGGGGAGCAGTGCAAACAGCGAAACAA
>DPMX01000100.1 GCA_003540955.1 Gammaproteobacteria bacterium | reverse complement strand
GGTACCGAGGCTAGTATTTTCAGGCACTCTACGACCGAATTCCGAAAATGCTAAAAGAGTAACTCGATCCCCAAAACCGAGGCGTTCGATATCGCGCATGAAACCGTGTACCGCATCCGCGGTATAGGTCAAAAGACGCTGATGCAGCGGTCCTTGCTGCACATGGGTGTCAAAGGCGTTATTACGAAAGGCCACATAGTACAATTGGGCTGGCAGCTCCGCAGCAATACATGCCGCGACCTTTGGTAACTGCAAGGATGCTAGTCCATAATCAACTCGGGAGTCGTATCGCGACCAGGCGCTACGAACAAGATTTGATGCCTCGCGTGCACTCTTAGCAACGTCGTTCAAATATTTCTGTGTCGAGTTACTAGGATCGGTTTGTCCGATATGATCTAGCAACGCACGCGCTGGATGCATCCCATTTCGTCGAAAGCGGTCCGGCTCATCAAATACTACGGGATTGTGCACTCGACTGCGCACAGCGAGAGATTGTGCAGTATCGATATTAATTAGAAAATTAGGACGTGGCTCCGGAGCCATCGCGTCAGCTAGTCTTCCAAACCAACCATAGTCATTGCCGCTATTAGGCGCCGCCGTGTGCCAATAGGCCATGGAGGTAAAATGCGAAAATGAAGGATTCTCATAGCCGCAACCGTGGACTATCGCTAGCTCTCCGTCCTTCCATAGCCGCTCAAAACCGGCCATCCCGGGATTAAGCCCATAATTGTCATCGAGTCTAATTAATTGTTTCGCTCTGATCCCGATCGTCGGGCGTAAACGATAATAGGCGTCATCAGCATAAGGTACGACAGCATTCAAACCATCGTTGCCGCCCGATAGTTCTAAAACAACCAGAATGCGACCATCAGCTTGGTCAGGCCAAGTAGCCTTGGCAAAAGCGTTGGGCAATGCTAATTTGACCATCCCCAACCCGCTCATAGCGCCCGCCAGCAGTTGGCGTCGACGATAATTAAATTTCATTATTCGCGGTCTTCCTTAACCCAATTGGTACTCTGGTCTACTCAATATCACATGCAATAACAACCTCAACGGATCCTCTAAATAGGTAGACGCTGCCATAATATCGGTTGTGCCGAGTTGCTCTTCTAAGAATTTCACGAGTCGACTTTGAGTCAGCTCGTCTAACGGGACTGACAAAAACCTCCGAACTAAATAATCCACCACTGCATCAGGGGATACGAGACGAGCAGCCATTATCATTTCGGTCAAATTTATTTGGGCAATATCTCGCTCGATCGGTTTTACACGTTCAATCGCCATCTGCCAACCCCGGTAACTGCCAAAACGTGTATTAAACATCTCGTCCCGATCGACCATCGTGTTGGACATCGCCACCATATCGTTATCGTTGCCAACCTGTGAGGGTTTCGTCGCGGAGGTCATATCAAGACCTTCACGTATACGTGCATCTACAGCCCGAATCTCATCACCGCCAGCGTAGTATGGATAACGGTCTTGTGGGATAAACGACAGATCCGCAAACATTATATCTAAGACGAAGTTGCCGCGTTCTATCAGGAGGCTAGGTGTGATCCAACTGCGCCCCTGAGCCCAACCAGCAACTGTAGGTGGGTGCATTAAGCGCTGCCCGAGTGCCTCGGTCAACAGATTAAAATCGGGCGCACCTGGAATACGATCAAGCCCGAGTTTGCGGTAAGTAGACACGAGCAGTTCGACGGGACTCTTTATTCGGGTGGCTCGGGATTTATCACTATAAAAACCTTGAGATAAAAAAATCGTCTCTAGGAAGGGCGCTATCGCATAATTCTCAGATTTTAAACATTCTGCAAGCGCGCTGCGCAACTCATCATTCAGTTCCTCACGGACAAAGTACCGGTAAATTTTAGTTGCGATAAATTCTGGAGTGGCGGCTTGGTCAAGAATAATGTCGATCACATCAACACCGTCAAATATCCCTGTTCGCCCGAGGACCTCCTTGATACCATCGTCATGTAGATGAGAGTCAAACTGAAAATCTAGTCCGGCATAATTCCACCCAGTGAACGCACGTGCAGCCTCACGGATATCTTTTTCAGTGTAGTTACCAACGCCCATGGTGAACAATTCCATGATCTCGCGTGCAAAATTTTCATTCGGCGAGCCTTTTATGTTAACACCAGCATCAAGAAATGAGAGCATCGCAGGATCTTGGGAAACGTCAATCAACAGCGTTCTGAAATCACCCAATCCCTTGGTTTGGAATAGTCGTAACTGCTTGAGCATCTTGCGGTAATCACGGACCTTGTCCTCGTTAGTAGCAAAATGCCCATGCCAGAAAAGCGCCATTTTTTCCTCTAACGGACGTTGAGACAGCAGCATGCGGTTCGCCCACCAATAAGCTACTCGGTCCGTTTCGAGTCGACTAGCGCGTAACCAGTAGAAAAATTCGTTCACCACCGCCTGCAATGGTCGGTTCCCAGATTCTTTTACTTTTATCCCTAATGCTTCCCCAGCGTCCTTTGCCAGTGCGGTGGTTGCCGGCCGACTCGCCGGGAACGGGTCCAATCCACTTTTAAAAACTCCAGAGTGTTCGAAAGGTGGCAGATTGTCAGACGGCACCCCGTCAAAATAAACTACTCGTCGCACGGCTTGCGCCGGAGTTAGCTCCATAAATCGATCTATCTCCTCGGGTGTCGCGCCGAACCCTGATCGCTCAAGGAGATGCGCAACGTTACCCCGATTCCAATGCGACGAGTCGATCGGGGACAAATCGCCAACTTTTAGCGCCGTCGACATCGCGAACACAGGCGCAGCAAGTAAAGACACGAAAACTAAGCGTACTAACACTTTCATTTTTCCTATAATTATCGTGACGCCCCGTAGATATGACTTGCCATTATATGGGAGTCTCGAATTGAGGTCTCCTGGTAATGTTACCCCGGCTCTAAACTACTGGTGCGCGCAGACGCTAGTGTGATTTAACATATTGCTAAGCCGCGATTATCGT
>DPMX01000167.1 GCA_003540955.1 Gammaproteobacteria bacterium | reverse complement strand
TCTCCTATACAGGACCTTCTGACCTTGCAGTTAGACGATATTTAGAGCTTGAATCACCAGCGGAATTTAGAGCGGAGACTGCGGCTTTCGGTGACCAATTGCCTGCCCGAGTAAAGTGGCATCAAGGATCGACTTGTGAATTGCGGCTGCCAGTAATAATAAAGCGTCAGTGTCCGGTCAGTATACGCGTTAGCGTTGAATACATGCGTGTTGGGCATGGTTGGGAGGTTGTGTTGCTGTCACGTGATGCAATAGCTGTCGCTGAGTATTCCGGCTTGTACGAAGTCGAAATCAGTGTCGCGCAGCTGCCGCTTGAGCCCGGTATGTATACGTTCACAGCGAGCCTGATTACCGAAAAATCGAATCAGGAACGCGAGATTCACGACAGCCTGGGTTGGTTATATGGAAATGGTATCGAGATCGAGGTGGTCGGTGATGTTGATGCTACTGGTTTGGACCTTCCAACCGACTGGGAGTTTACCGCGTGCCCAGCAGTATCCTGATTGACGGCGTTCGAAAAACCTATGCTGCCCCCGGGAAAGATCGAATTCCTCTGACGTTGCGTGCTGCGTTGCGAAAATCCCGGGAACCCGCTGCCGAAGTCGAGAGTATACATGCGGTGGACGGAGTAAATCTGACTGTGCGTGAAGGTGAGCGGGTCGGCATCATAGGTCGAAATGGGGCGGGCAAATCAACCCTACTTCATATGATCGCCGGACTTATACCGGCGGACGAAGGGAAAATTGACATACGCGGCAAGGTGCATTCCGTGCTCACACTGGGGATGGTTTTGCGTGAGGAGGCGACAGGAAGGGAGAACATCTATTTAGATGCGGCGATTCAAGATTCAGACGCGACAGAGACCATGGTCGATAAGGTAATAGAATTTGTAGAGTTGGGGGATTTCATTGATAGACCGGTGCACACCTACTCATCGGGTATGAAAGCGCGTCTTGCTTTCGCTATGGTTGCCTTTATTCGATCAGAGATTCTGATCATCGATGAGGTTCTTTCCGTCGGAGACGTGCACTTTGCGGCGAAGGCTACACGTCAGATGCGTGAGTTAACAGATGCTGGACGAATTATTATTGTTGTTTCGCACGGGCTTGGCAGTATCGTAGAAATGTGCAATCGCTGTCTCTGGATGGATCAAGGTCGCATAGTAATGGACGGGGATCCCGCGACGGTTGTGGCTGCATATGAACAGGAGATACAAGATCGCGATGCGGCATCGCTACGCCGAAAGTTTGACCAGGGAATGCAGATCCCAGTAAGTGCTAATGGTTGCGAAATCAGCGTGCTTCGACCGATGCAGCCGGCACTCGGAGAACTTGTCGGTATCTCGCTACAAGCGATGCAAGAGACGGTTTTCGACGTCGTTGGGGGCGGAACTTCTGAACTAAGTGAACCTGATTTGAAATTGCTAATATCGAGAGTAGATGGAATCTTAATATGGCAGGACACGGCGGCTTGCCACGGTGATCCGGGCGTTTTAAAAGCAGCGTTTCAACTACGGGTGAAGATGGATCCGTTCATTCTTGGGGAGGGCCTCTATCGCGTGGATGCCATACTGCTTGATGGTTCAAAATTAATCTGCGGGCGGTCTACGGTCTTCGAGGTTAGCGACGAGGAAGGCCAAATCGGTGGTCGCCCGATGCTCTACTACCCTCCGACAGTACGGTCTAGATCAATTGAGAGGCTTGGATGAACATACAGCTATTGGGCTTCGAGCGTCGGGATTTTGTCTTGGGTTTTAATCTGTTCAAGCTTAGCCTGAGCGATAGGTATCTTGGCTCTACGCTAGGTCTGATATGGGCGATCGTTAATCCTGTCCTGATGCTTGGAATCTTTACATTTGTGTTTGGTTTCGTGTTTAAGTCCAAATTACCTGGGGCAGAAACCAGTATGTCCTACGTGATCTGGTTAATCAGCGGGTACGCGCCTTGGCTAGGGATTAGTGAGGGCCTTGCTTCTGGCACCTCGTCAGTTGTTGCAAATTCTGGCGTCGTTAAAAATCTTGCGTTTAAAACCGAACTATTGCCTATCCAAGGTGCGTTGATGGGTTGTATTCCATTGGCTGTTGGATTGACGTTCTTGGTTGTGTTGCTGGCTATAGACGGCCGCGCACCAACTTTATCCTGGGTAATGATTCCATTTGCGATAATTATGCAGTTCGTATTCGTTGCGGGGATATCTTTTTTCCTAAGTGCTTTAAACGTATTCGTGAGAGACGTCGGAGTGGCCCTCACGAACCTACTGATCGTGCTGTTGTTTTTAACGCCAATCTTCTATCCCATAACCGCCTTCCCCGGCGCGATGCGGGTTATTGCAGAGTTCAATCCATTCTACGTATTATCTGAAGCGTATCGACTCCCACTACTTGAAGGCCGGATACCTTCGGCATGGCAGTTAATATATGTAATCGGTGTCAGTACGATCACCTTCGTTCTGGGGTTAGCTTTTTTCCGGCGATTAAAGAACTATTTCGATGCGCGACTTTAAAAACAAGTTTGTCCTGCACGACGAGTGGGCGATGGACGGGCACGGATGCGCTGCCTTCCTCATGTGACCGAATGGTCTACAGACAGAGTTTTTGACTTTAGGGTAATTACAATAGATACAAGGTGGTACTTAATATTCAACTGCCGATTTATTTGTCAAGTGGAACCTCGCATATTCGTTTGGAAAGAAAAATACCATGCCCTGTGATTCGGTTTGTATAACCATTGATATGGACTGGGCACATGACGATGTGCTTCGGTATACATTGGATGCAATGATTCGCCGAGGACTCTTGGCAACGTGGTTTGTGACCCACGACACACCATTAATCTCTGAGCTCTGTGCGGCGGGTCATGAAGTTGGATTGCATCCAAATTTCAACGACTTACTGAGCGGAGATAAAACTGAAGGTGACGCTGAAGATATTCTTGCCAACCTCCTTAATATCGTCCCACGGGCTAAGTGCGTACGCAGTCATTCTTTACTTCAAAGTAGCCGTCTGGCGGCGTTGTTCGTGCGGCATGGATTTACTCATGATGCGAACACTTTTCTGCCGTTCGATCAATTAGGGTTGTTATCGCCTTGGCGGGGCCCTAGCGGGTTAGTACATGTTTCTCACGGTTGGGAGGATGATGTGTTTCTGTCAGACGTAGTCGATTGCCCTTTGCCACATGAAGCGCTCGACATGGACGGGGTTTTTGTATTTGATTTCCACCCCATCCACTACTATTTGAATCCTATAGATTACGACGATTACGAAATATGCCGCGGGCATCTGGATGACGTAACTTTTCTTGCGAGCCATGCCCGAAAGCCAGGATCCGGCGGTGTGGCAGACCACTTGAACGAATTATTTGACAAATTGGACGACCGCGGAATTTCATGCACCCGCTTAGTCGATCTAGAACCAGTAATGCAAAGCCGATGAGGATCGCGGTCCTAGGGCGAACCCATTGGCTTTTGTCAGCAGCTCGGCGACTGCAATCTTTGGGTCACGATCTCGTTCTTGTCGCTACTGCGCCGGCTCAACCAGAATATCTTGCAAAGGAGGAAGATTACGCAGCCCTCGCAACCGCAAGTGGATGTCCTTATTACTTATCGCCCGATGTCAATGGTGCAGAGTTTAGGAGCCTGCTTCAAAGCTCGGACGTTGATTTGGTGGTCTCAATCAACTGGCCATCCCTTGTCGGGGCTGAAACCTGCGCTATTCCCCGTTGGGGGGTGTTCAATTGCCATGGTGGTGATCTGCCTCGCTATCGTGGTAACGCTTGCGCCAATTGGGCCATCCTTCTAGGAGAATCAAGAGTTGGCCTGTGTGTCCACGCGATGGATCCAGAAGCGATTGATGCAGGGCCAATCTATGCTCGACGCTACCATGCAATAAACGGCGAGACATATATTGGCGAAATACTCGAGTGGTTTAATAGCGCGGTTCCTGATGCATTTGTGGAGGCCGTGGACAATTTACAGCGCTCCAATTTTGTGCCGGAAGATCAGAGTGAAAGTGGTGTCCGACCGTTGCGTTGCCATCCGCGGCGGGCAGAAGACGGTGCTATCGATTGGGGGCAAAGTGCAGTGCAGGTGTCGCGATTAGTTCGGGCATCTTCTCGGCCCTACCAGGGCGCGTACGCGTCACTAGAAGGTGCTGAACTCGTTATAATATGGCGAGCACGGATCATTGATCCTGAAGTCGACTTATTAGCAGTCCCCGGACAGATCATCGGTCCTGGTGAGGACGGCCCGCGTGTTGCTTGTGGAACTGGAGTCATCGAGATAGAGGAGGCGTCGATGGCGGGAGGCAATGTTTTACCGAGTAATAATCGATACCGATTTAGACTTCGGACGCCATTCCGTGATTTGGAGGGAGTTAAATGTGGGTGATCGAATCTGTGCAATACACCAACCTAATTTTTTTCCTTGGATGGGGTATTTCGACAAAATTAAACATGCCGATGTTTTTGTGTTTCTCGACGCCGTAGCATACCCAAAAAGTGGTAGTAGCATGGGGAGCTGGGTTAACCGGGTTCAGATTGATATACAAGGTAACCCGGCGTGGATACGTTGCCCGGTTCGCCGAAAATCAGGCGTACAATTGATCAACGACGTTCGAATAGATGATGATCGGGCATGGCGGGAGAAGCTCTTAAAAACGATCAGTTTGAATTACAAACGGGCATCGAAATTTGACAGCGTTATGCCGCTAATAATTGAATTGATTGAGTATCCAAGTGACCGACTCGTGGAGTTCAATATCAACGCGATTAAAACTATTTCAACGTGCTTAGGACTCCGGTGCCAGTTTGTTCGGCAATCGGAGCTTTCTGTCACAGGAAACGCGACGGGTCTTCTCGCGTCAATTACGAAGGCTGTCGGTTCGCGTGTATACCTAGCGGGCGGAGGTGCCGCAGGTTATCAGGACGACGATTTATTTGCAGCGAGAGATGTTGATGTTAGGTACCAGAACTTTGTGCCTCGACCCTATGGTGAGATTTCTCGTTGGATCGAAGGGCTTTCAGTCATAGACTTTATGATGAGACAAGGCACTACTGAGTAAAACAAAAAAAGGGAAACGATTGAAAGACGTAGTTTTACTTACGCCTGTCTTAGGAGACGATTTAACCTTTCTCTACGACAATT
>DPMX01000175.1:3947-5600 GCA_003540955.1 Gammaproteobacteria bacterium | reverse complement strand
CTGATCGTATTCGCCAAAATGGGTATCCGGCATGAATGCAATTTTCAATTCGCTATTCTCCTTATTCTTACTTAGACCATGCGCCAAAGCTATGCTAGAAAGTTTACGAAGTTCTGGCCAAACAACAGCGATAGCCCCGCGGAAGAAGAGGATGTTAATCTGGACTGGGTTACAAAGAAACCGCTCCAAATTGTATACACTATTGGGTAAAATGCGGGTGCATTATATTTTCGTATCATTGTCCGAGGAGAAAGAAAGATGGCAGAAGCCCTCAGCGAGAGTGATCAGCTTGTTTCTACGGTTAATCGACGCGACGTCCCTACCCTGCAGGAATTAGTCGCAAAACGAGATCACCTGACCGAGTCTACGGGCCATTATTATGGCGTCACAGAACTCTCCCTGCGCGACGCGGATCCGATCAAATACGAACGTTTTTACGCCAAAATGCATGCCGCGGTCCTCGCGGCTCGTGAATCAGCGCGCTTTGTTGCCGCGAGTCCCGGCTCACGAGAGATGGGGGAATCATTATGGGGGCTAGCTACTCCTGAAGGTGACACTCTAGCAGTATCACTTGGATTTCTCTCGCACACGGCCATATTCCCAGTATCTGTCCGGTACATGGCCACTAACGACTACGACGTTAACGACGGGATAGAAGATGGTGATGTCTACGCCGTAAGCGACGGCTTAACCGGGGGCGTACCCCATCCAGGCGATTTTTATTCATTCGTACCAATTGTAGTCGAAGGCGAAGTCGTCAGCTGGGCAATTGGGATCAATCACTTAATGGAAAACGGCGCACCGGTGGCCGGCAGTTGGGCAACCTTTTCGGTCGACACATTTATGGACGGTTTAGTTTGCCCTCCAATGCGGACAGGTCGAAAGCTGAAACAAGAATCTTGGTGGAAAGCAATTTGGGAGCGTCGCACTCGTGCCGCCACGATGAACATTCTCGATGACAAAATGCGACTTGCCGGCTGCGCCATGATCCACGAAGCAGTGCACAAATTGATTGACGAATTTGGGATGGACTACTACAAGCGTGCTATCCGAGAAGTCATTGAAGAAAGCCGCCGGATGATCATAGACAACATGAAATCGCTGCTGATCCCTGGCACCTACAATGGTTGCGCTTTCCGTCTAGTGAAGTACGAAGGTCTGCAGAACGTATGGTCCCATGCAAATAAAAACACTTTAATTCACGTACGGGCCAGTCTCGAGCCAAATGACCAGGGGCTGTTGCTTGATACTGAGGGTAGCTCTAAATGGGGTTATCACTCCTACAATGCGACGCCTGGTGGAGCCGATTGTGCTGTCTTTTTGGGCATGATCAATTCATTTTCCCATAACACAAAAGTCACGGCGGGAATCGAGCTTGCGGTACAACGAAACTACGTTAAAGGCAGTATATACAATCCGGACAATGAGTACACAAGCAATGCTAATTTATGGGCACAAACCGTCGCGTTGAACAGTATCGGTTTCAACGCAATTTCACGCGCTACTTTTTCTCGCGGTTACCTTGAGGAAGCGTACACCATCGACGGCAACTGGGGCGCTTTCCAAGGAGCCGGGACGGCGGCCGATGGTTCCAATTATGGATTCACTAATTTCGAGTGGCTCGGCGGCACCGGTCGCGGAGCTTGGTGCTAT
>DPMX01000175.1:0-3626 GCA_003540955.1 Gammaproteobacteria bacterium | reverse complement strand
GGGGAGCCGTTGGTGTGGGCGGCTTGGTCGCAAATCGCAACTATCGGCGACGCGGAAGAATTCGAAAGTACTGTGCCACCGCTCTTCTATCTAGGGCGAAAACTTCTAAAGGGTTTTTTTGGTAGTGGTAAATACCGAGGTGGGCCTGGCAACTCTGCGGTACATTGGTGTGTTGAGCCTGGTCAACATGTGGCACTTACCCGGCCGAATGGTGGTTTGTCTTGCACGCCATCGGTTGGCCTTGGCATGAGTGGAGGTTACCCTGGGCCCGGTTCTTTCATGGTATCCGCACGTGGCACTAACCTGGACGAGGTTATCGCTAATGGCGAAACGCCCCGCGACGCGAGCGAGCTCTTAGAAATGGCCGACAACGGTAAGTTAAAAATCGAAAACCTCGAAATTTGGAAAACCGACTGTCCCGAACTTGCTCTCGAGAATAATGACTTATTTGTTGATGCGGCAGGATCATCGGGGGGCTGGGGCGATCCATTGGATCGAGATCCAGCGCTCGTGATTCAAGATCTGAATGACGGGATGACACCGCACTACAATTTTGTCTCCGAAATGAACGGCGTTATCGCGATACAGGATGAGAACGGTGTATGGCAGATAGATGAGGCAGGCACGGCAAAAAAACGTACCGAACTTCGAAAGGCGCGGTTAGCGGAATCTGAGACTGCCAAAAGCTGGTGGGATGCAGAGCGTCAACGCATTACAGAAAAAACGTTCACTCCCGAAGTTCGAGAAATGTATGCGCAGAGTTTGAGCTTTGAGAAGTTCAATCGAGAATTCTCAGGATTCTGGCAAGTTGAACCGGGATATACCCTGGAAGAGCTGGCGTCATGAGTATTGAAGCGAACGTTAGCAAGGAACTGATCAAGCAGCTTGTTGACGGCACGATCGATAAAGAGAACTCCACTCGTCTCCTTAAGATGGACCGTAAAGATAAGGATCGTTTTTTTAATTACATCGCCGTATTACAAGAACGGGCGCGTTGGGATGATCGGATATTGATGCGACTTGGTGACAAGGTATATATAGTTATCAACGCCGAGCGACACCGGGTAGTGAAGTGCGAATGCGGCCACGAGTTTTGCGACTATCGGAAAAATTGGAAGCTTCAATGCAAAATCCGCACTCGACGCACACTTGAAGAAATGCAACAAGTATACGATCTGGCTCCGGCTGTGCCTGAGCCCGGTTGGCAAGAAATTAGAGAATTTTTTTGTCCCAGCTGCGCTAGTCAGCTCGCAGTGGAGATCGTAGCACCGGGATACCCTATCGTCTTTGAAATGCTACCAGACTTAGATAAGTTTTATCGGGAATACCTCGGGGACCCCTTGGATGATGAATCGTCTGAATGGTATCAAGATCTAACACATTCCGTTACTCAACAATGGGCTTCGGAGGCGAGCTAACTTAAGCAACACCCCAAATACTCAGTCATTGTATAAAGCCAACACGTCCGATACCGCGATCGAGCCGCAATCTCAATGAGCGTGTTCTTACCAGCACCGGCGGCAACTCGGACAAAGTCATTTATCAACACGTTGATTGCACAAAAAGCTAGCTAGTCACATAGGTACCGAACATGAGCGAATCCACCGCGGCCAGGCAAGGGGAAAAACAATACATATTGGCGCTTGATGCAGGCGGCACTATGACCGACGCAATATTAGTGAAACCGGATGGGAGCTTTACCGTCGGGAAGTCAATATCGCGCCGCGAAGACGAACCTTTGAGTTATCGAGAATCCACCACTGATGCCGCAACACAGATCGGAATAAGTATTGAAGACGTGCACAGGATGTGCGGCGCCGATATTTACTGTGGAACAGGTATGCTCAATACGATACTCACAGGCACTGGACGTAAACTCGGCCTGCTAGTCTCGCGTGGTTTTGAGGATATTACGGTCATGGAAGGCGGCCTAAGTTACCTTGGCCAGAGTCAAGCGGAAGCGCTACATCAACAACTGCACAAACACACAACCCCGCTCATCGATCCTAAAAATGTACATGGGATCAGCGAGAGACTCGGCGGTGGATGCTACCAAGGCAATATTCACTTACCACCAGGGACAAGTTTAATTCCACTGCACGAAGACCAAGTGCGTGCAGCAACCCACGCGCTCTTGAATGAAGAGGTTGAGGTCATAGGGATCTTGTTTCTTTATTCTTTTGTTGACCCAGTCCATGAGCATCAAGCAAAGGCACTTTGCCAAGCCGTGTTACAAGAGCGAGGTGTCGATATACCAATTGTGTGCTCTGCCGATGTAGCCCCAGTGTCAAAAGAGAACAATCGCCTCAAAAGTCTACTATTCCAATGCTTCGCAGCGGAGCAAGTCCGTGAATCATTACTTACCGTCGAAACGCAAGCGCAGGAGTACGGCTACAACGGACGCCTCTTAACGCTACTCTCATATGGTGGCGCAGTAAACATGGAATATCCGCGGCTATACGAAACAATGATTTCAGGACCGATTGGTGGACTCATTGGGGCACAGTTCGTCGCCGAACAACTCGGTCTCGATAACGTTGTAACAGCAGACATGGGTGGCACGAGTTTCGACGTGGGTTTAGTTATGGATAAACGTATTGGGATCACTAAAAGCGCCGACATCGCTGGACACCGGCTAGCTCTACCGATGGTAGAGCTAGATTCCGTCGGCAGCGGTGCCGGATCTGTCGTTTATGTTGATGAGTACAGACGATTGCATGTAGGGCCAGAAAGCGCTGGCGCGCGGGTTGGTATTTGTTTTGAGTATGATCGCCTGACAGTTACCGACATTAACGTCGCACTCGGCTATGTCGATCCAGATTACTTTCTTGGCGGCCATATGCGACTAGATCGGGATAAAGCGCTGGCTGCATTAGAAGAATCTGTCGCAAAACCTCTCGGATTAAACATCTATGAAGCGGGCGCAGGCGTCCTTGATATCGTAAATACTGAGATGAATGACTTGTTACGCACCATGGTTGCAGCCAAGGGTTACGATACTCATGATTTCACCTTACTCTATTATGGCGGCGCCGGCCCTGTACATATGTACGGTTTCGCCGAAGGTATCGAATTCGCTGATGTGATCACATTACCGTGGGCTGCAGGTTTCTCCGCCTTCGGTGCGGCATGTGCAGAGTATATGCATCGTTATGACCGCGGATCGCGATTGTTGATACCGAATGGCTTATCTGAGGACGAATTGAGCGACGTGGCGAGACAAATTCGAACAGCGTGGGAAAGTCTGGAAACAGAGGCACGGACAGAAATGGAGCAAGAGGGTATAGACCCTACAACCCTGACATTTCGCTATGGAGTCTCAGCGCATTATATCGGTCAACTTGAAAGCTTTGATACTAGTCTACCGAATGGAAACATGGATGGACCTGCTGATATAGCACGCCTTATCGAGGCTTTCGAGACTATGTATACCAAAGTGTATCCTGCGGGCGCCCGTTTTCCTGATGCCGGGTACGCGCTCACCACGGTGAACCTCGAGGCGGTAGCACCGAAGCCACAGCCGTCACTTCCAAAACACAAACTATCTGGAATTCAACCTGATCCAAGCGCCTATGTGGAAACACGGGACATTTACCATAAAAATGCTTGGACCCCTTTTAAGGTCT
>DPMX01000075.1:9638-13348 GCA_003540955.1 Gammaproteobacteria bacterium | reverse complement strand
CGTCTATCTCGTAATCATGATCAGGCTTAGAGCTATAGCCGTGGCCAACCATGTCTATCGAGTAGGTATCGAAATGTTCAGCATGTGCAATAAGGTTGCGTGTATAGGTCTCCGCATGTCCGCCAACCCCATGTAATAAAATAAGTTTTGGGTGTGACGGATCACCTGAGTGCAAGTAACGTGTTCGAATACCCCCTGCTTGCAAATAACCTTGATCGTATGCCCCACAGCGGAGGTCTGCCCAAAAACTTTTGTGGGTAAAAGAGGAGATGGTGTCATTCATAAGCCGGCCATAAAAGTGTCTAGTAGATCGAGATAATCTTGCTTGCGCGAATATTCGCGATTAACACTCGCGAGTAGAGCACCGCGTTCGCCAGCGTAATTCATTTCATAAAGTTCATGGCGGGCCCCAAACTCGCTACCACAGAGATCCCAAGCGAGCTTCATCTGACGTGTTTTGTCGAGACCACCGATGCTCGACCCTGACAGTGATTTTTTAAGATCCGGGCCAATGGCTGAATCAAACTCGTCAAGGCTTACAGGTAGTTGGACTAAACCACCACCACCAATTTTTCTGATCATTGCAATCATTTCAGGGTAATAGATTGGCCCAAGTGCGCGGCCTACTTGTAAGGCTGGAAGGTCGGGGTACAGTACCCCGTTGTCGGGATCTACTGTCGCTTGTAACTCGGCGGAACGCGTGGTGTTGCGGATAACTTCGACTCTTAATGCGGCTTCCCCAAGTAATTCCATCGTTTCTGATCGGTTGTCGGTACCGGCTGCTGCTGCCATGCGCACTAGAAGCGCGTAGACGAAGCCAAGTTTTACTTCGAGTCTTGAGTTAGTTTGATGCGCTGTCATTTCGCGCATTCGCGTATCTTTATACATTCGGTTTAAAAAGGTGGTGTTCTCATGTAAAAACACGCGGTCCCAGGGTACTAGTACATTATCAAATACAACTGTCGAATCCATTTCGTCAAACTGAGCAGATAGCGGAAAATCCGTTCGCGAACCATGATTGGTGAATGAGCGGCGACACAGAGTTTTTAGGCCTTTCGTATTCATTGGCACGGCGAAAACATTGGCGTAGGCCTCTTCTCCTGGTAAGAAGGTAGGCGGAAACGGCCACACTAGAATCTCATCCGCGTAAGGTGCCGAAGTAGCTATACGTTTAATACCGTCTACGATGATTCCATCGGCATTTCGATCCACAACTCTGAGTGGTGTTCCGGGGTCTGATTGTTCGTTACGTAATTTACCTTTATCAAGTTGAGGGTCGAGTAAAGCATGAGTCATGAATAGGTCATTTTGCGCAATGTATTTGTAGTAATTAACCATCGCGTCCGCGCGTTCTGGCGCACATTCATGAAAAAAGCTGCGTTTAGCAGCGAGGGAGGCCATCATCGCATTTAGAAAGTCAGGGCTGCGACCCATCATGCCGCAAGTTGCCTCCGCTACTGCGATGTAGCACTCACGCTTCAATCGCAGATGGCTTAACGTTCTAGGGATCTCAAAAGGTCGTGCGATCACGTCACCGAGATCTGCCGATTCACAGGTCATCACATCGCTTAAAGAGGGATCATGTTGTAGATCGTAGAGTCTAGCTAGCGAAGCTACGGATGGTTTGAATTCCTCAAATTCGGCGACCTTCCGAACCCGTTGGCCGCCATACCAAACTTCACGGTCGTCGTCGAGACCGTCGATAAACTCCTGCCCTGTCCTAACAGTCATTGTCGTCGTTGCCTTCTAGATTTAGCTTATTTTTTCCATTAAAGGATCCGTAGTTCCATGTTAGGGATGGTATTTCAAATTGGATGTTGGTTGCTAGCCGCCTTGTCAATTAACTTTGCTTCGTTAGCGTTTCCTCGACAAAGTGATACACAATGTAGCTACCGAATGCCCCAATTCCTGCAACTGTGAGGCTGGCTACCCCTATCGGGGCGACGGCAACTACAATGCCAATCGCCATAGGTCCGGTCGTGGAGCCGCAGTCCGTTAGCAGGCGCCATAAACCTAGAAATTCACTCCGTCTTTTAGCGGGCGCGAGGTCAGTTCCCAAGGTCATTACAATCCCAGTAGAAAGCCCGTTCGCGATCCCTGCCAGGATCGCCACCGTTAGTAGGGAATAAAATCCGCTTGCCAGTGCCATCGTAGCAAGTGATAACGCCATTAAGGCTGAGCTGGGTACCGCTGTGGCCCGTCGCCCGTACTTATCCATTATCAGCCCGGCAGGATAAAACAAGGCAATGTCAACGCTGGCAGAGATCGCGACTATTAGCCCTATCGTACCGACATCTAGGCCTACGGCGGTACCGATCAAAGGGATCAAAACAGTTCGTGCAGAGCGCATGAGCATAAAAGCAAGCGCGGCGATTCCCGCGGTTGAAAAGATACGATGGTATTCAATACAGAGATTCACAACTGTACGTAATTTTAGGTCGCGGACTACCGGCCTTTCGTGTTTGGCGAACATGGCCGTCATTACAAGTGCCACAAGTGATGCGCCGGTAGCGGCATAGAACGCGGTTTTATACCCTGCAATTTCTACGATTAATGCGGCGGCGAGTGGACCGGCCAAGGCTGACGCCCGCAGCGTGCCCGCGAGCATCGCGATAACGCGACCACGTATGTCTGGTGCGCATGCCTCGGTAATGTAGGACATTCGGCCAAGCAGAAAAGAACTGGCACCTGCACCGTTGATAAAGGCGATCAGACAAAGCAGGGTTATGTCCTGGGTCATCGTGAATCCAAACTGCGCGAAAGAGAGCAGAACGATCGCCAGTAGCATCACGCCTTTGTCGCCGATGCGCGCGGCCAAAAAACCAGCTGGGATGTCCAATGCCATCATTCCCAGGCCCCGGAAACCAACCGCAGCAGAGGCTGCAGCAAGGCTCCCACCGACATCGAGAACGTACAAGGGCAGTAGTATCAAGATTGCTTGTGAGGACACGCCAAGCAGTACACCGGGAAGGTACACCGATAGCATTACAGGCCTATGAATTCTTTCAGTGTTCAATCTTGTATTCTCATGGGATCGATGCGCATGATACATGACGTATTAACTCTCGAAATTCACGACGACTATATAGAGGTATGTTTGTATGCATGGCCATCCCGAGTTGCCGCCTGGCCCATCATATAGTCCCGCTAATCAATTGCTGCGCTATTCCTTTCGACCGCTAGAGTTTCTTCAAGAGTGTGCCGCTCGTTTCGGTGAGACTTTTACGCTGCGGTTAGCGGGGTTCGGAACGCTAGTACAACTAACCCGACCAGAAGATGTCCGGGATGTGTTTAAAGGCGATCCGAAAATATTGCATGCTGGAGAAGGAAACGCGCTTTTGTCTAGTGTCGTTGGAGCAAGCTCGGTTCTAGTTTTGGATGAAAAACCGCATTTGCGGCAACGTAAGGCTTTACTTTCGTCTCTGAAGGGCGACCGCATGAGAACTTTTTTCGATGCCATGCAAAATGAGGCGCTTGCTATTGCCGACCACTGGAGTGGAGCAAGATTTGTTCGGGCGGATAAGGCGATGCAGGCGATTACTCTAAGAGTGATATTGCGAGCCTCACTCGGGCTGCAGCCCGGTCCCGAGTTTGATCGAATGCAAAACACGATGTCACGATTGCTTATGCACGTCCGACACCCACTTGCACTAGTTATGTTGAATTTATTTCCGCTCGATCGCTATGAGAACTCCCGAGTATTACCGTTC
>DPMX01000075.1:0-9335 GCA_003540955.1 Gammaproteobacteria bacterium | reverse complement strand
TCCCGAGTATTACCGTTCTATCGCATGCGCCGAAAATTTGATTCGATGTTATTTGAGAATTTTGCGCGCCAGCGGGCTATTGCCGCAGATGAAAGGCCCGAATGTTTGCTTAAAGATCTAATCGTCGCGACCTACGACGATGGTAGCACTATGTCCGATAATGAAATACGAGATGCTATTGTTACCGTACTCGCGGCCGGTCACGATACTACCGCGCTTGCACTTGCCTGGGCCTTGGAATTGATTCTCACACACCCAGATGTACTGGAGCAACTTGAAGCAGAATTAGACGAAATTGTAGGCGCTAGTCTACCGCGCATTGAGCAGATACCGCGATTGAAATACCTTGATGCGGTCGTACGGGAGAGTTTACGCGTGCGTAACGTGATACCGTTTATTGTGCGGGTATTAAAGTCAGATTTCTCTGTTGGCGGGATCACTTACCCGAGTAATATAGTTTTATGCCCATCGATTCATCTTCTTCATATGCGCGAAGATATTTACCCTGAGCCATATCGGTTTCATCCAGATCGATTTCTTCAACGGAAATTTGCGGCCCATGAGTGGGTTCCATTTGGCGGTGGTAACCGGGCATGTTTGGGACAGACCTTCGCGATCTATGAAATGAAAGTGGTCTTAGCGACGTTATTTTCTACGTTGCGAATGGAGCGCAAGGTTGGATCCATTTCACGGCCGGTACGCCGTGGGATCTCAATCGGTCCAAGCGATGGGACGCAGTTACGCGTTGTCGAACGCCGCAACATAAAATTGTAATTACCACTGTAGCGCATCACATTGTGGCCATAAATGAAGAAATTTAGATATGATCGTACAACGGACCTAAAGTAAAGAACGGAAGCAATCATGCGTTGCGAAGTTATAGCCATTGGCACCGAGTTATTGCTAGGCCAAATCACAGATACGAATTCTTCGTGGATGGGTCAGCAACTTGCATTAGCCGGGGTTGACTGCTTGTACCAAACGAAAGTTGGAGATAACCCAGAGCGGATAGTCGAGTGCATTCGTCATTCGTTATCGAGGTGCGACGCAGTTATTACCTGTGGTGGCCTTGGACCAACCCAGGACGACATTACCCGAGAAGCGATTGCAGAGGTGATGGGTGTGAAACTAGTGAGGTACCCGGAAATCGGTGATCGCATAAAAAAAATGTTTGAATCACGAGGTCGGGTTATGCCAGCGATTAATCTGCGCCAAGCAGACGTGCCCGAAGGCGCGACGACGATTCCGCAGCAACCTGGGACCGCGCCCGGCTTAATTTGCCCGGTCGGAGAAAAAGTTATCTACGCTGTTCCTGGCGTTCCGAACGAAATGCAAACGATGCTGGTTGGTACGATTCTACCTGATCTGAAGCGGCGAACGGGTTTTAAGGGGATTATAAAAAGCCGAGTACTAAAGACTTGGGGACATTCGGAATCTGGACTTGCTGAATTGTTGGGTGAACGGATTAAAACGCTCGATTCCACGGGTTCGGCCACCCTAGCATTTCAGGCCAGCGGTATTGAAGGGATTAAAGTGCGTATTACCGTAAAGACGGATGATGAAGCGAGTGCTGTAATGATTTTAGATGATGAGGAAAGTGTTTTACGACGGATCCTAGGGAAATATGTCTTTGCGGTGGATGATGAGACGATGGAATCCGTGGTGATTAGCGGTTTGCGAAATAATGGTCTGAGTTTAGCTGTTACCGAGATCAGTAGCGGGGGTTTAGTTAGCAGTCGCCTAAGCGCGATCGAAACCTCAGGTAAAGTCTTCTTGGGTGGGATTGTGCCGGTCTCAGGTAGAATCCGGGAATCTTTGCTTGGTGTCCCAGGTGATGTAATCGGCAGTGAAAGGGCTGCAGCAGCAATGGCTAACGCTGCGCGCGAAACGTTCGGTGCTGACGTCGGCATAGCGACGACTAGTTTTTTTGATCTGCCCAACACAGGTCAACTACCGCCAGGGACTACCTTTCTAGGCCTTTCTACGGCCGACGGAACAGATGTCGACCAAGTGCACCTACCAGGAGATCGTGAACGGATTCGTCAATACAGTGTGATCAGTCTGCTCAACTTTCTGCGATTGAAACTACTAGTCTAAGATGAGACTGCCTGCATAGGCTTAAATTAACATCTCATTACTTCGTTATTCCGGTGAAGGTCTCGTCCTAGATGGGATAAGACCGCCCTTGGTGGGCGGTCATCACTTGGTTTTTTCTAACGAAAGAAGCTTAGCGCGTATCAGTTTTAACGTAGGTTTTCCGAGAATAAATTCTTGGTTCGCGTCCAGGCATCGGCTGCCGAATCGGCATGAAAACTTTCCCGTTGATCGCAAAAAAATCCATGGTCCGCTTCATCATAAATAACGACTTCACCATCGCGTTTATGTTCTTTGAGTGCAGTGTGGACGGCACTGGTGTGCTCTACCGGGATGTGTGCATCAAGCCCTCCAAATAGACACAAAATAGGACAATTAATTTTTCCTGTTCGACTAATGGTAGACGGTGCACCGCCGGGCCCTTCTGGTGCCGCGATTCCACCCCCGTAAAAGCTAGCCGCCGCTGCGATATCGTTTTCACATGCGGTGAGGTAGGTCATATGTCCGCCGATGCAAAAACCCATGGCACCGATCTTGTCCGTCACGTCACCTCGGCCTGTGAGGTAGGCAATGGTTGCCTTTTGGTCGGCAATCATGTTGTCGGCCGTGAGTTTCATCATATGTTCAATGCCCGCATTCATTCCGGCTTCGTTGTAGTCAAGGTTGAGATCTGGCGCAACACGGTGAAAAAAATTCGGAGCGCAGGCAACATAACCTTCTTGAGCGACACGTTCGGTCACATCCTGGATGTGGGAGTTAACCCCAAATATCTCCATCCAGACGATAACTGCAGGTAAACTTTGGTTGCTTTCGGGTCGTGCAATATAAGCGGGCATGACGTCATTTCCAACAGAAATGGAAACGTCCTCAGTTGTAATATTCATTATTAGTTTCTCCTCTAGTGTCGCGGTATTATGCGTTATCCGGGCTTGGGGTGCAGTACCACTTTCTTCCCGGTTCGATTCCCGGGTTCTTTGGTAAACATTTTTGCTAGGACCTAAGGCCTCATTCTAAATCCAGTCTCGCCAATTAAGCCTTCCAGGCGTGGTTGGATCCAGTCGATCCACTCGCAAAGCATCGGTCGCGTTTCACGCGGATCGATTATGTCATGAACAGCGAACGATTCCGCGGCAGCGTAAGGGTTACGTTCGGCGTTAAACTGTTTTTCGAGCTCTTGGCGCCTTGCTTCAGGATCAGGGGCGGCGGCGATATCACCCCTAAAGGCAACCGCAACTCCACCCTCTATTGGCAACGCGCCGGATTGTGCCGATGGCCAATCCAAAATGTAGGCGCCCGGGCCGTAATGCGCCGCGCCGGCAACACCAAAAGATTTATGCACTCGTACCGAGGCCCAAGGAATTGAAGCGGTCGCTGCTGCGGCAACTGCCGCCATGCCGTAGCGAATGGTCGCGTCGGCCTCGGCATCTGGTCCGATCATAAATCCCGGTTCGTCGACAAAATTAACCAACGGCAAATGGAAGGTGTCGCACAATTCGATCATCCGGCGCATTTTCTGCGCGGCCGCGGCTGTCATTGCCCCAGCTAACGTGCGGCAGTCATTGGCGGTAATCCCGACGGATTGCCCATTTATACGTGCCAGACCAACAATCAGTGACGGCCCATATTCTGACGTCATTTGAAAGAACGAATTCTTGTCCACCACCAAATCTATGACGCGTCTCATGTCGAAAGGATGTCGTGGGTTGTGCGGAACGATCGATAGTAATTCTTCCTCACAACGATCAAGTGCATCATTGCACTTCTGGCGTTTTGTGCATTCCCAAACGCTAGAAGGTAGGTAGCTTAAAAACGTTCGGATTTGGTTAAACGCGTCTGTTTCATCAATTGCTATGTTATCTACGACTCCAGATCTCGCATGCACGGAGGCGCCGCCGAGTTCGTTTTTTGTCAAATTTATGCCGAGTGCACGCTTAACTAAGGCTGGCCCACCAATCATGACCTGGGCAGTTGTTTTGGTCATAACAGAAAAGTGCGATGAGACGAGACGGCCGGCTGGAAACCCGGCGACTGGACCGAGCGCTGCGGAGGCCACTGGAACGCTGCCCATCGCTTCGGCGATGACCCGAAATCGCGGGGGATCGTACAGTGGGTTGCCAATCGTTTTTGATTTTTTTTTATCGGCTCCGTTGGAACCTACGCTACCGCCCCCGCCTTCCAGTAGGCGAACCAACGGAGTTCGATATTGCACTGCGAGATGTTCGGCGTAGACACTTTTACGTAAGCCGGATGCGTTCGGAGAACCACCTTTCAAAGTAAAATCTTCGCCTCCAATAACGACGCGTCGACCTGCAATAGTGCCGAATCCGACCACGTAGTTAGCTGGCGTGAATTGGGCTAACTCGCCGACGTCATCAAGCACTGCTCCGCCCGCTATGCGTCCATGTTCGCGAAAAGATCCCTTATCGAGTATACGATTGATACGCTCGCGAAGCGTTAATTTGCCGCGCTTGTGCTGTTGAGCGACGCGTTCGGTTCCTCCTTGGGTCCGAGCGAGTTCCCGACGTTGCGCGATCTTATCAACATGGTCTTTCCAGCTCATTTAAAAGTTCTCAGAGGATTCATTATCTCTACCTAGCCACGGCGACCCCTCTCTGCCGCGCTGGGGTGTAAAGAAGCGACCGCGCTTGGTCTCGCATCAATTCGTGAAAACCACGACGAAAGATTTTTAAGCCCCTTATCTAGCGGTTGTCCGACATCCTTGACGAAGTCTTGGCAGCAGTAAAGCACGATATCCACAAAGGTGAAATTTTCCCCCGCGATGAATTCGCGTTTCGCGATTTGCCCGTCCAGCCATTTTTTCGAGTCGGCAGCTTTTGCCTGCAAGCCATCTGCGGCCTCAGGGATCACGTAAAGCCGATCGCGGAAAACGTCAATACCAAAGCCGTAACGAAAACCATTATAGGAGTGTTCTGTGATATTCAACTCAACACGTCGGATCCATTGTCGGGTGTTGGCACGCGCCTCGGCGGTTGCGCCGAACAAAGTCGGCGTCGGATGTTTTTCCTCGAGATACTCGCAGATAGCAGTAGTCTCCCCGAAGACGGTCCCTTCATTGAGTTCCAACGACGGCATCTGACCCGCAGGGTTCTTTTTTAGATATTCGGAGCACCGGTTTTCTGCGCTGCTAATATCGAATTCTTTAAATGGAATCTCGATGTTTTTTTCTATAAGAAACATGCGTACGGCGCGTGGATTTGGACCAAAGGAATTCAGAAGCTTCATGTAATTCTCCATCAAACAGGACGAGAGTGTTAAAAGCGACTTTTGAGCTGACAACCAGATCTGGACTACATTGGGTAGTCGCCATCGAATCGAACTTTAGCTCGCGACGGGAAAAATTCGCTCGCCTCTTTGATTTAACCCTGCATATTCACCTGTTCGGCTGCCGGGTGCAGACTAGCTTTGGCGCTAGGTCGTGCACCCATTCGATCGGACCATGCGGTAAGGTTTTCTAAATTGCTTTCGATCGGTTGGCCTACGCCTTTTGCAAAATCCGTGCAGCAGAAAAGAATAATATCTGCGAACGTTAGTTTGTCGCCGGCAATGAAGTCGCGCCCACCGATCTGTCCATCGAGCCATTTACGTGCGTCCGCCGCTTTGGCCTTCAAGCCGTCTGCTGCTTCGGGGATAACCACCATTCGATCCCGAAAAAGGTCAATACCTTCTGCGTAACGAAATCCGTTGTACATATGCTCGGTGATACCGAGTTCAACACGCCGGATCCATTGGCGCGTATTAGCGCGTTCTTCTGCGGTAGCGCCGATCAAGGTAGGAATTGGGTGTTTTTCATCAAGGTACTCACAGATCGTTGTTGTTTCGCCAAACACAGTGCCATCGTCGAGTTCAAGCGCCGGCATTTGCGCGCCTGGATTTTTCTTTGAGTACGCCTCGGAACGGTTTTCGCCGCCCAGGATATCGTGTTCTACAAACTCGATATCGATACCTTTTTCGATCAAAGCCATTCGCACGGCGCGGGGGTTTGGGCCAAATGAATTCAATAGTTTCATGTTCTGTTCCTTCTGTTAATTGCGGGGTCGAATTACCCGGCGGGGCAAGTGGATCGCTCACGAAGTTGTTTATTTTTTTATATTTAAAAATCGTCGGTTGATTAAAGGGCAATGTCAACTTTAATGTATAAGTTAACCTAATTCATCTTCTCTCGAACCCAGCCGTCGAGCAATGCGCGCAGTGCGGCTACAAAAGCCAGCGGTTGGTCGAGCATGACATGATGTTGTGCTGCTGGGATCTCGACAATCGGAGCCTTCGGGCCCATTAGCGCGGACATATAGGCGGCTGTCTTGCGGCTGACGAGTGCGCTTTTTTCTCCGAAAATCAGGGCTGCAGGGCACTGTACCTTTTGTAGGTGCTCGTGGAATGGTTCGCCGAAACGCCGGGAGGATAGGACACCGACGTCGAATTTCCATGTCCAGCCTTCGTCGGTTTCCTTGACCGAATGGCCTGCGATAAAATCGACGATAAAGTCATTTGTGCATTCTTGACTAGGAAGAAGGCGGAAGCGACGCTTTGCGGTCTCGAATGTGTCGTAAATATGTATCCGACTGCCTGTTGGTGGTTTGAATTTATTGCGATCCTCGGGACGTAGTATTGGGGAATCAACGATCACAACGCCGCCAATGTCTTCTCCGTAGTCGGCGCCAAAACGCATACTCATAAAGCCGCCAAACGAATGACCTATGACAAATGGGTTGGATCCTAGCCCAGCCGCTTCGATTACCGTTCTTATCTCGTTGGACCGTTGTACAGCGTTGTATTCCTCTCGTCGGCCGCTGTCACCCATACCAGAAAGATCGAGTGCTGCGACGGTAAAATCATTAGTAAAGAACGGCGCAATAAAACGCCACCAGTTCGCGTGCGCACCACCGCCGTGGATGAACAACAGCCCTCTATTTTGACATATGTCTGGCCCTGGCCAGCGCAAGTAGTGTATTGAACAACCCTCTACTTCGACAAAATTCGAAGTGAGTGGGTATTGGAGCGCCCACTTAAACCAATCTGGCGCAGACGGCGCCGGCGCGAAGCGGTCGGTGATGGCCGTAGGGTCTGACACTAAGGCTATCAGCCGCCTTCAATCGCTGGCAGGAAATAGACCTCACTGTGTTCATCGATCGACTGGAGGAGCGGGTCTTGGAAAATCTCACCATCAATCGCGATCGCTGTGCGTTCGCACAACCGGTCGCGAATGCCAGGAAATTTTAGCTCAAGCTGTCTTATGAGCTGACGTACATCGGCCGCAGTGATCTCAAACTCGGTCTCACCTTGTGCGAATTCTCGCGCTACCTCACGCTGCAGAACAACTTTCGCCACTATCTCACACGAATGTCTTTTGCCTTACCATTTTTTCTAACCTACTTTTTGCTGTCGATCGCTGACAGGAGTTTTGGCGGCGAAATTGGGAGGTCAGTCATGCGCACACCTGCAGCGGCGGTTACCGCGTTCGCGACAGCAGCCAATGGTGGGATGATTGGAACTTCGCCGACCCCGCGCACGCCAAAACGATGCCCCGGGTTTGGTACTTCGACCAACACCGTGTCTATCATTGGCATATCGGACGCAACCGGGACTCGATAATCTAGGAAGCCACCATTTTGGAGGCGGCCTTTATCGTTGTAGATATATTCCTCATTCAGTGCCCAACCTATACCTTGCACAGCACCTCCTTGTAGTTGTCCTTCCACGTAACTCGGGTGAATAGCCGTTCCCACATCTTGAATGGCAGTGTAACGGATCACTGTACTACGACCCGTTTCTGGATCGACTTCTATATCACAGATGTGGGTACCGAAGCCTGGCCCCGCGCCGGCAGCATTAATATTGGCTTTACCGCTGATCGGCCCACCAGTTTTGGCAGCCGTATTTGCGATAGCCGCAAGGTTAAGGCTTTCGCTCGCGTCTGCCTTTGTGTTGATTGCAGCACCGTCCTTCCATTCGACTGCATCGAGATCGACATCCCAAACTTTGGCAGCGCGACGGCGTAGTTCGACGATCACGTCGTCCGCCGCTTCGCAGACCGCTTTACCGACAGCAAAGGTGACGCGACTACCGCCGGTTAGCATGCTATACGCGCTTGAAGCAGTGTCGGCAATCGAAGGTTTAACCTTTGATACATCGACGCCAAGGACCTCAGCCGCCATCATTGCCATGGATGCACGTGAGCCACCGATATCGGGGTTCGCGGTGACCACTTCTACTGTCCCGTCTTCGTTTACGTGCATCGCGGCGCTCGATTCGCCACCGATATTGAACCAAAAGCCCGATGCAACACCACGACCCTGATTGGGTCCGAGCGGAGCCGAATAATGGGGGTGATTTTGCGCAGCACGCACAGTTTCGAGATAACCAATACGTTTAAAGGTCGGTCCGTATGCAGCCTGCGTTCCTTCAGTAGCAGCGTTCTTTTCGCGCAGCGCGAGCGGGTCCATATTGAGTTTTTTCGCAAGTTCGTCTAGCGCCGATTCTACTGCAAAGGAGGCAATCGGTGCCCCCGGTGCACGATAGGCAGCCACTTTCGGCCGGTTTACAACGACATCAAAGCCAATTGTCTTTACATTGTCTATATCGTAAGGCCCAAAACCCGTCATGCAACCTAATTGGACCGGCGACCCCGGGAAAGCACCTGCTTCATATTCCATTGTTAATTCACCAGCAGTGATGGTGCCGTCTTGCTTGGCGCCTATTTTGGCATGTGCATGGCCACCAGAGGTCGGGCCAGTCGCCCGAAACACATCTTCGCGGTTCATCACGAGCTTGACCGGCTTTCCTGCTTTTTTGGACAAGATGATCGCGACTGGCTCTAGGTAAATTGTGGTCTTTCCGCCGAAACCACCACCAATTTCCGCTGGCATTACCCGGATTTTCGAGTGATCGATATTGCAAATGGTCGCGCTGTAGTTGCGCACCATAAACTGGCCCTGACTACTGGTCCACACGGTTGACATGCCATCTTCGGTATTGTCGGCGACGCAGGCGTGAGGTTCGATATATCCTTGGTGCACACATTGGGTCGTGAAGTCATGTTCGACGACCACATCGGCTGCATCGAACCCGGATTCGGTATCACCTATGCCGAACTCATGGCGTTGACTTATGTTAGAGGGGATCTCGGGTTTCGGATCCAGGCCCTTAGTAAACATATCGGCGTGTAGTAATGGCGCATCCGGCTTCATTGCTTCGCGAGCATCTAGGACATGCGATAGGACTTC
>DPMX01000304.1 GCA_003540955.1 Gammaproteobacteria bacterium | reverse complement strand
GAAAAACGTGACCCGAGTTGGTACCCGAAAGCAAGCGATTAGGTTTCCGCACCGGTACGGTAAATTACGTTATGCAAAATCATTTGTCGGAGGAATGATATGAGGGGTGCGTTTAAGCCATGCGGGGTCATCACAATAACAACCGATTTTGGCCACCGCGGACCATTCGTAGGGATAATGAAAGGAGTCATCCTCAAGCGGTTTTCGGACGCAACGGTCATCGATTTAACCCATGAGACGTTTGTCCATTGGCCGGCTGAGGCTGGATTCTGGCTAGAGCGTTCGTTTCGCTACTTCCCAAAGGGAACCGTACATCTCGCGGTTGTAGATCCAGGGGTTGGTACGGATCGGTCTGTTCTATTTGTAGTGGCAGAGGGACACGCTTTTTTGGCGCCGGACAATGGGCTATTGGGTGGGGTGATAAATGCGGTAGATGCGACGGTTTTTAAAGTGGATAAGGAGCAAATTGATCGACTTGCGTTGGATAATGTGAGCGCGACCTTTCATGGTCGAGATATCTTGGCCCCGATTGCGGGTGAGATAGCTTCAGGCAATGTCGCAGCTCAAGAGTTAGGTCGGAAGGCGCAAGATTACATCCCTACGCTCATAGATCCTCCAGAAATGCGTGGTAGCGAGTTGAACGGAATTGTTATTACATCTGACAATTTTGGTAATCTGATAACAAACATTGAGGAAAAAATGTTACAACCCTTTAAAAAACCAAGCGTGCAAGCAGGCGGTTGTACGGTCCCGTTATGTCGAACCTATGCGGACGTTTCGCCAGGTGATTTGCTGGCGCTTGTCAATTCTCTAAATGTTGTTGAAATAGCTTGTGCAGAGCATAGTGCGGCTGAACTTTTGGGTTTAGGGCGGGGTGCACCGGTTGTGATTGTGGAGGGGATCTAAGGCATGAAAATCTTGGAGGTGTCAAACTTTAGCCGGTTAAATTATTTTAAAATCGTTACGGCCTGTCGATGAGCGTTCTCGGTTGGATAATCGCGTTTAGCGTATTCGGGAGCCTCTTGAGCGTTGTTATGGCCGCAGGGTATCTCCTATTGCCAGAGCGTACGCGGGTCCGGAGCCTTACTTTTTTAGTAAGTTTCGCTATTGGTGTTTTGTTGGGAGTGGCGTTTATCCATCTATTACCCCATGCGCTTCACGACGCATCTATCCATGATTCAAATGCAATTATGGTTACGGTCCTCTTGGGTATTTTTGTATTTTTTATTCTTGAGAAAGCGCTGATATGGCGCCATGCCCACCACCATGGACATGATGCGTCGTCTGAGCACCGTGGCGACCAATCGGCTGGAGCATTGATCGTCGTTGGTGATACGTTTCACAACTTTATTGACGGTATTTTATTAACTGCGGCGTTTGTTACCGATGTGCATCTTGGCATAGCGACAGGATTTGCGTTGATCGCCCACGAGATCCCGCAAGAATTGGGCGATTTCGCTATTTTGATCAACTCCGGCATGTCGCGTCTCCGCGCGTTTATTCTAAACGGTGTTACCAGCCTCGCTATGGTAATAGGTGCGTTGGTTGCATGGTGGGGTATCCAGCAGGTACAAGCCGTATTACCTTATATCCTCGCTTTCACCGCCGCCAGTTTTATTTATATTGCGGTGGCGGATCTTATCCCTAGCCTACATCGAGGAGTACGTCTAAGGGATACTATTGCGCAAATGGTCCTTATAGCGGCTGGGATATTATTAATTGCTGCATTCCATTCGACCGAAATTGTTTAATGGTGCCTACTTAAATTGCTAATGTTGAATTTTCTTTATGGGCATTGATGATCTAAAAATAGAACAATTGAAGCTTCGAAGCGGTGAGAAATGGACGCATTATTCAGCAGATGTGTTGCCCGCGTGGGTCGCGGACATGGACTTTGAAATTGCTCAGCCGATTCGAACAGCGCTTGACCAGTGTATCTCGATCTCCGATTGTGGGTACCCGGTCGCGTATAAGCAAACAGGTCTACCAGAGATTTTTGCCGCTCGGGTCCAGCAACGGTTCGACTGGAAAATTTCGCCGAGCCAGGTCGACATATTCAACGACGTGGTGCAGGCAATCTATTTTGGATTAATGGCTTTGTCGTCTAAAGGCGATGGCGTGATCATTCAAACACCCATATATCCGCCGTTTATCGAGGCGGTGGATATCGTGCAAAGACAGTCTATTTTTTGCCCCCTTAGCGCCGAGCGATATGGCTATGAGATCGATTTTGATCAGCTTCGGAGCGCCGTTACGAGTACTACTCGAGTCTTGTTGTTATGTAACCCGCATAACCCAACCGGTCGTTGTTTCTCGCGGAGCGAGCTTGAGGATTTGGCCGACATTGTATTGACCAATGATCTTTCGATAATTTCAGACGAGATACATGCGGATCTAGTTTTCGCGCCGTGTTCGCATATTCCAATTGCGAGCTTGTCACCCGAGATTGCCGAACGGACCGTCACACTTATGTCCGCGAGCAAAGCATTTAATATAGCTGGGATTTGTATGGCATTCGCGGTATTTGGCAGTGATTCTTTGCGGAGAAAGTTTAATAAAATCCCGCGTCACCTTCGGGGTGGGCTGTCGGCGCTGAGCGTTGTCGCAGTCACCGCGGCCCTGACTGAAGCACAGGCCTGGCTGGATGAAATACTAGATTATTTGCACGGTAATCGGGACTATTTAAGCGAACACGTGCGAGAAAGATGGCCGCGTGTTGGGTACTATCCTCCGGAGGCGACTTATCTTGGATGGTTTGACTTTCGCGCTCATGGATTGAGCCCTAGCCCGTACGATTTCTTCCTTAAGCATGCTAAGGTTGCTCTTGGGGATGGAGCTCGATTTGGGGATCCAGGTTATGGATTTATACGGTTAAATTTCGCTACTTCACGCAAGCTCTTGAAACAAATAATCAACCGAATGGACCTCGCGCTCGACGAAGTCCCGATTCAAGCGACATAATAGAAACTTCCAAAGATTTGCGACTCTGCAACCGGCGTCACCGATATCCGTGAAGCAGCTGCCTATTTGTCATGCACCCATTGAAGCACTGCATTTTGAATTTCGACGCCAGGTCGTTTATGCACGTCATCGTGATTAAGTAACACGACCACGGAGTAAGTTGTGCCGCTCCTTGCGAGAACATACCCGGCGATTGTTGCTACATCGTCTAAACGCCCAGTTTTTAGATGCATCCGACCTTGCTCCGGCCGTGTCTGGAGTCGCCGGCGCATGGTCCCATCAATACCATTGATTGGCATTGAGGCAATGAATTCGGGCATATATGGATCACGATAGGCGTGGCGTAACAGGCTATTTATTAGGTCCGCAGTGGCCCGAGTAGTGCGGGACAATCCCGATCCGTTATCTAGGGTTAGGAGCGAGTCGTCTAGATTGTTTTCGCGTAAATAGTCGCGGATGACCTCGATACCTTGTTCCTTAGTGACCGGAGGGTTGAATTTGGCAGTTGCCAATGTGTACAAGAGTAGGCGAGACATCACATTGTTACTCCATTTATTAGTTGCGCGGATAATTTCCGCCAATGGCGGGGAGTGTGAGATGATCAACGGTCTTGCCTTAGTTGGTGACAATCCTTTGCGAGGGCCGCCGGTAATAGTGCCTCCCCAATGACCCCAAAGCTGCTGAAATGCGCCGAACGCATAAGATTCTGGTTGCAAAACACTGCGATATAAAGAATACGACCGACATGCGGAAGGGAATTCCCCGGAAAAAACTACGTGGTCTGCCGTTATTCGATCTGGAATGTCCATCTTTATGTTGAGGTGCGATCCTTTGCAAGGTGCTTTTTTTATTCGTACACGATTGGTTACTTTTAAATTGGGTAGTTCCGGTTGCATGGTAATGCGAATATTTTCCCTCTCATCACCTGGATTAAATCGGAACTCGACTGATTTGAAGTTTACTAACATGGCATTCGGGACAACGTTGTATGGTTGATAAGGCTCGCGGTCGAACGCACCCGGGTCAATGTCGGCAATGATGAAGTGCGAATCGTCGATTACTAGGTCACCGTGGATTGTGTCGATCCCGCGTTTGTGCAACCTACCTAGCATCTTCCAGAATTCCTCAATCGTTAGATACGGGTTACCAGATCCCTTCAAGACAAGATCGCCATGTAATACACCGTTTTTAATAGGGCCGAGTGCATAGAGCTTCGTTAGCCATGTGTAACTTGGGCCAAGGATATCTAGAGCGACAAAGGTGGTAACAAGTTTTATTACCGACGCGGGGTTATACGGCACATCGGCGTTTACCCTGAGCAGGGGTGTGTTTGAATTTACATCTTGGACTAGGATACTGATAGCGTTGCCAGGGATCTTGTGCGTGCGAATAACTTTCTGCACAGATTCTGGCACTCGATTTGCTTGAGCGGCGGTGATCCACCCAATTGAAAGTAACAGGATGGTCAATAAGGCCTTTCTGAACATGACCAAATAGTCAAAAAGTGGCGGTCAACGCATTAACGATGCATTCCGTGATATTCCTTATTCGGTTGCATATCGACGGCACTAGCGACCCGATTCGTCATGTTATAGAAGCCGGCAATATTAGCAATGTCCCAAATATCTTTTTCGGTGAAGCCATTATCTCTTAACCGTTGTCGGTCGGACTCAGTGATTTCATGGGTGGCCCGTGTAAGTTTGTCGGCAAAGTCCAACATCGCGCGATGTCGTGGCTTGAGGTCGGCGGCTCGATAATTCTGGACCATTAACTCGCCAAGTATCGGATTTTCAGAGTATTCTCGCACATTGCAACCGTGCGCCGTTAGACAGTAGAAGAAGTGATTA
>DPMX01000139.1 GCA_003540955.1 Gammaproteobacteria bacterium | reverse complement strand
TCGCTCGCTCGCTATCAGTGCCTGCTCCTGGGTTTCCGAGAGAATGAGAAAATTGCCGCCACCGATGGCCTTCGTAACCCGCGCGTCCTCCTCGCACACGAATTCTCCGTCCATCACCGGGACTCGCCAGTAGCGAGTATTACCGAGTTTTTTAGAGATCTGATAACCATCACCGAAGTAGCGAAGGTTTCTGCCTAGGGCGATCGGATCGCCGTCGTCGAGGCCGGAATAACAAGCAGTCGTGGGGCATGTGAGAACACATTGCCCGACACGGTTTTGAATTTGCTTACTTAACTCCTTGGTATTCATTGAAAACATCAATACCGAGATCCCAGGTCGCCCGTCCGGCGTCTCCGTGGCCTTTAGTGAACGCTCGATGCCCGCCTCGCAACCGCATGCGATCACCGATGTGGCGAACCCGGTCATTGCCCGAGCAGCATGAGCTGCCCAGGTGTCATTAGCGGCCGTGACGATGATCCTTGTGGCTTTCATAGGAAAAGCCTCGGCAAATGTATTCTCGATGTTGACGTCGTTAATTTTCATAACCTGCGTCGCGCTCGATGGATCTTTAATTTGCCTCTGCCGTGATCGCGAATTTCGTCGTCATTAATGATAATCTGATTTTTCTTCATCGTCATATATCGATTGAAATATCGATTGAGCTTTGTTTCGATAGTTGGATTGAAGTCTGATCGAGTTACATGGGTCGTACCGGGGGCCTCATCGCACACCCTGCCTTTGTATACGACAAGCGTACCGTTTTTATAGACATATTGCGGCGTGGTAAACATGCGTTCGTAGTCCTTGTGTTCACGATAGACGGCGATGTCCGCGTCTGCACCGGGTCCAAGATGGCCTTTATTTTGCAGACCTAGCGATTTTGCCGGCCCTGCGCGGGTGATTATTGCGATCTCATACAAGCTGTATTCACGCTTTATAGACGCAAGGTCGCTTGCGTGAGCGGCATCTGCGTTTATCGTAGCAAGCATGTCGCTACGGAAGCTCTGGTCAGCTAGTAACCTGATCAAGTGTGGGTAGCTTGTGAATGGGGCGCCGTTCGGGTGATCAGTCGTTAAGAATATTCGCCACGGATCCTCCACGAGCAGAAATAATTCAAGGCCGATAGCCCATTGGAGAGCGTTGACAAAGCTCATATCTTTGTAGCGAAACGGTACCACCCCGCAGCCAGCGTCGCATTCGATATCCATGCCAACCCATTTTTTAGGGTCAGCGAATACATGCCCGGCGTATTGCTGCATGGTATCACTAGATTCGGTCACGGTTTGTCCAAACATCACCTGTCCGACGTCGATGGAGAGATTCGGATTAGCATTGATAACCTCAGCGATGGCGGCCGCACCAGACGAAAAACGTCGATCGCCTTCAACCCCATAGCTATGAAATTGTAGGTGCGTGAGATGGGCTGCTATCCCATCAAGGCCCCGAATCATATCGAGTGTTGTGGCCATATTCCCTGGAACACCGAGGTTGCAACCGTGGATGTGTAGAGGGTGATTCAAGCCTAGATCTTGGACTGATTTTGCTAAGACTTTTAGTATCTGTCGTGGAGTGACTTGGTAGGAATCGTTTTTCTCATCGAGATCGAGTTTGCGTTGATTGAACTTGAACGCATTGATACCGCCAGGGTTGACGATTTTGATGGCAAGAGCTTGTGTCGCCCGTAAGATCCATGCAACGTAATCGCGTACAACTTCGTTGTCGGCGGGTCGTGCCAGTAGGCGTAGTAGGAAGTCATCATTGCCAAGTAGCGCGTATGCCCCCTTGTCTATAATTGGTGTGTCGGCCATCTCCATATGTGCTTGGCGCGCGTTGACCGGTAGCATTGCGGGTTCAAAACATGCGGTGTAACCCATTTCAGCATAGCGATAACCAGTAGTTAGTGTGGATGGCGCGGCATGACCGCAGCCCATGCGTGGATGACGTCCTCGTGCAACTAAATCGCGCTGGTGGTCTTCGGGAAGCAACATACGGGCGATATTAACCTTGCCGCCGCCGATGTGCGTGTGGATATCGATCCCGCCGGCCATCACTACACATCCGCGGATGTCAACGGTTTTGTCTACGCTACGGACATTTATGGGAGGTTCTGCAATTCGGTTACCCTGGATGTAGATGTCCTGTATCTCCCCATCGACACCGTTGCTGGGATCGTACACCTTAGCGCCGCGAAGTCGGGTTAGCATTGGTACGCTCTGGTTACGCTGTCGTACTGAGTGCTCAACTTACCACTGCTCGACTATCGAACGGATGATCTTGCGCACACTCGGTGCGCGCGACGTGCGGACCCGATCGAGATGAATGGATACAACTGAGTCGGTCCGGATCATTGTCCCCGCATGGTCGATTCCCGGAACGCCGACCGGAATGAACACATCAGCGATCGACCCCTGTTCAGTCGAGGCTCTGCCAATGACAATTCTCCTGACCCCGGGGTCTGTTGCAGGGGCTGCTGTATTTCCGATTGAGTCTATCCAAACTAGCGTATCAATAGTCTTGTGTTCGAGTAGCGCGCTCGTTTTATATTGAACAGGGTCGTAGTCAATGGTCTTTCCAGCAAACGACACATGTAGCGGGTAACCAGTGAGCCATGTACAGACATTGGCCGCGCTCATTCCGCCGTTATCGCCACCAAGGGCGAGCCCAGCAGCGCGTTGCGTTCTATTCAAATCATCAATAATACGAGCGATAGACTGGATTGTGAGATCCGCCTGGACGCTAGGAAGATGTGCAGGCGCCCACACGAACACAGGATAGTCTGCTTCTTTGATCGCCTTGCCTAGCGCTTCGACCTCACCCATTCGGGTCTTTGCGACGCACTTCGCTTGTAACAACCGACCAGAGATACAGGCTCGTAGTGCTGCCATTATCTCGGCAATACGGCTGGAATCGCAATGGATGCTTTCGATCACACAAGCTTTGGTTGATTTCGGTGCTGTTGCTATATCTCCGATATAGAACACGCGGCGTCGTTTGGATTTTTGGAGGTGCAAGTTTTGTTTAGGCGCAAGTACGCGCCGCGCAAAATTTTCATAATTGCCGACGATATCCGCGCCGACGATAACAACAAGATCTGAACGGTTACGTAATTCGGCCAAAGTAGTCATGTACCAGCCTTTTTTTTGCATTACGCGCATGCCGATGTCGAAGTCTGCAGAATTGCCGTGATCCACAATGGCTTTTGACAACTCGGCCAGGCGTATCGTTTCTCGTACCCCTTCGATATCGGCACCGAGTCCGCTGATTAATGGTCGGTGTCCACGGCGCAATAGTTTTACCGCAGCCTTAATCGCTGCAGTTTGGCTTACGCGCTGACCTTCGATCTGGGGGTATTGGCGACCGGGATCAAGCTCGAATCCGAGCTTTGCTCGGTGACAATCGTTACTGGCCACGACGATCTTATTGTCGGTAACCGAGAGTGAAAGATCGTCGCACAGGAGCGAGCAGAAAGGACAAGCCACATCCTGGAGGTGCTCACTTCTATTGGATCCGGATTTTGATGTCTTCGACACAGTACCCGTCTTGAGTCTTTCTGATTAGAAAATGTCTCGTTAGTCTGCCGCGCTTCCGGCAACCGCAGCAAGCAATGGGTAACTTAGCACAACGGCTAACAGCGCACACTATCTATCCCGTAATTATTGAGTAAACTATTCCAAAGTGATATAGGCGGGTCTCCTCGCGTTGACGTAAAATGGGCATTGAATAAGGATCTCACGATCGTGATGACTGACTCGTCTCATCGTATTACCGTTGAATCACATGGGCGCTTGCATCTAGGGTTTGTTGATTTAAACGGCAACCTTGGTCGCAGATTTGGCAGCCTCGGTCTAGGTTTGAATGGCCTTTCGACTCGAGTAACTGCCGAAGGATCAAGCAGTTTTTACGTCGACGGAGATGACTCTGTCCGTGCAAAAGACTACGCTATCAGAGTCTTGCATGGCCTAAAATTGCCACGTCACCTTCGTTTATCGGTTAGAAGTTCTATCCCAATACACGCGGGGCTTGGCTCGGGCACGCAATTGGCGCTTGCGGTTGCTTCGGCGATAACCGAATTATTCGGTCTGGACTGTGACATCCAGCAGCGGGCCGTGCTTACTGGGCGCGGTCGACGTTCCGGCGTTGGAATTGGTGTCTTCGAGACAGGAGGATTTTTGTTCGACGGTGGTCACGCGCCAGGTACGGTCGTGCCGCCCGTGATAGCACGTTTCCAATTCCCGCAGCAATGGCAAGTGATTCTCGTCTGGGACGAGGCTCAGCGGGGTTTGAGCGGCGCAGCAGAAGTGACGGCTTTCGAGGTGATTCAGGCAATGGACGAGGCCCTGGCCGCGACGCTTTGCAGGCGGACGCTCTTAGGCGTGTTCCCAGCACTTGTGGAGCATGATTTCGATTCTTTCAGCGATCATATTTCGGCGATTCAACGAGCTATGGGAGCCCATTTTGGCCTCTCCCAAGGCGGTCAATTCACGAGTAAAGCAGTCGCCGATGCGATGCGCTGGATTCAGCAAACGCACGGTATAGTGGGGGTTGGACAAACTTCTTGGGGACCGACAGGATTCGCTTTCGTGAATGGAGAGGCAAAGGCTGGACAACTACTGGAAGCGTTGACCCACCGTTACCAAGATGTTGCGAGCCTGCGGTATTCGGCGCACCGGGTCGATAACAACGGTGCTACTATCTTGCGTGAGGACATCTCAGGCTCGGCTTCTCTGGCGGGCGCTTGAGTCGACAAGGTATCTAGCATTAAAGTCCATACAGCGTGGCGTATCGGTGTTGTAGGTCATCCTTTTTCGGATCAGCTTGTCTCAAACTTGGACCTGAAAAAAAGGTAAGGTCGGCTCTCTTTGGAATGTCGAAATTTATTTTGATAATCGCTCGTTCCGGACGCCAACTTGCCGAGGCTGCGCGCGCTTGTGGGTACGAGCCGTTGGTAGTCGATCTTTTTGGTGATATGGAAACCGAAATAGCGTGTCGAACCCACATTACGTTAAGGCCACGTCACGATTTTAATTTCGACGTCCTGAGCGTGGATGAAGCAGTCCGGTCGATACGATCAAGCTACGGAGCAATGACTCTCGTGTGGGGTAGTGGTTTGGAGGCGCAACCTCATGTATTAGCGGCGCTGGCGCGGCGATGGGATATCGTGGGCTGCTCTGTTGCGACGTTTTTTAAGGTTAATGATCCACGGACCTTTAGTCGAGCACTTGCCGCGCACCACATCAGAACTCCGCGGTTCGCATTTGGTAAGTTACCGAAAAAAGGTCGGTGGTTATTAAAGCATCGGGGGAGTTGTGGGGGTTTTGGCGTCACCAGAACAAATAAGCCCCGCTTTCCTGGTCAGCGTGAATATTTTCAGCACGAACACATTGGAGTGCATTTATCGGCTGCATTTATTGTTAGCTCGGGCTCGGTATTACTCCTCGGCGTATGCGAAGCCCTCAATTTACAACCTCATCCGGAGTTGCCTTATCGCTTCAGTGGAGCAATTGCTGTTCCACAGTGGTTTTATCGCTTACGAATTGAGTTGACGAAGATGGTGGAAAAATTACACGACGCTTTTACTCTACGGGGCTTATGCGGGATCGATTTTATCATTGATGGAGACGGGAATATCTCGTTGATCGAATTGAATGCGCGGCCACCCGCAACCTTTGGTCTCCTTGCACAACCCGAGCATGTATTCGAAGCGCACCTTAAGGCTGATTCGTTGGTGCACGCCTCGCTTCCGGCCGTCGCGCAAGTTCGCGCGATGGCAGTTTGTTATGCCGAGCGTCCCATCCTCGTGACAAAAACGCTAAACTGGCCACACTGGGTAACCGATCGGCCGCGAATACGTACTTGTTTACTGCCCGGAATGCCGGTGTGCTCGATTTCTGCGGCCGCGGCCACGGTGGCGGATACGAGAAGAAAGTTAGAGAATCGAGTTGCAGAACTGCGAGACAGATTAAATAATGAGTTACCAAATTAGCAGGTTCTCTTCTACGGTTGGACGCTTCATCCGCTTCACGAAGTGCTGCCCTAGGGTTGCTCAACTTGATGTATTGATTGCGAGAAGGACATAATCATGAATGACCGTCGGCCCAATGTCGGCCAGTTGTCACTGCCATTAGTTGACGCTATGCGCACTGCACCGGAAAAGTTTCGAGTCAAAGTGACTGCAGATCCGAGTGGGGTGCAAATCATCGACGCGGGGATCAATGTCGCAGGTGGTCTCGAAGCAGGGCGTCAGATCAGCGAAATTTGCCTTGGTGGGCTTGGCCGAGTGAGTTTTGGTACAAACCCAAAATTCGGGCGTTGGTGTTGGCAAGTACACGTTACTAGCAGTGATCCTGTAATCGCTTGCCTCGCTTCTCAGTACGCAGGATGGAGTCTAAGTCATGGAGAAGGAAAGGACGCGTTTCACGCGCTCGGTTCCGGGCCGGCTCGAGCGATCGGTAGCCACGAACCGTTGTTTGACCAATTGAACTACCGACTTCCCTCGGGCGATACAGTGTTAGTACTTGAAGTGGATCGCCATCCGCCACCCGAAGTGATTGCGAAGATAGTTTCTCGTTGCAATATAGAACCGAATCAATTGACATTAATTTTAACGCCTACGACGAGCTTGGCAGGGGGTGTGCAGATCGTGGCACGAGTACTCGAAGTCGGAATGCATAAAGTGCACGAATTGAAATTTCCTCTTACACAGATCGTCGATGGTGCTGGCAGCGCACCGATACCGCCACCGAGCGCTGATTTTATGACCGCAATGGGGCGGACAAACGATGCGATATTATTCGGCGGTCAGATCCATCTATTTGTCGACTGTGACGATAATGCGGCAGAGCAACTGGCTTTTGAACTTCCGAGTTCAACCTCACGCGATTTCGGTCGGCCGTTTGGGGCGATCTTTAAGGCGTGCGATTACGACTTCTACAAAATCGATCCGATGTTGTTTTCGCCGGCAAATTGTGCAGTAACCGAAATAAATAGTGGTCGAACTTTTTTCGCCGGAGATTTGCGCGAAGATTTACTCGAAGAATCATTTGAGAATGCATAGAGGTTTGGCGGCGGGGGGAAATAAAGTCGTCATTTTTTCCGACGAGCCAGGGTGGCATGGTAAAGCCTTACGAGGTGCGATGGCAGCCCTCAGCATCGAATCGCAGTTTG
>DPMX01000151.1 GCA_003540955.1 Gammaproteobacteria bacterium | reverse complement strand
CGAAACGAGGGGTGTCTTTTCAAATATTTTCACACCCCGCTCCAAGGCGACTCGTCGTAAGCCACGACCGAGGAGTGCAGGTTGGACAGTTGCAACTTTCGCTTCGTACGCACCCGCCATGTGGGGGCTACTTTGGGACGTTCCAGAGTGAAGTGCAATGTCCGCCTGGGACCACTCAACGATAGGTGAAAGCCCATGACGCCCTATGGACTCAATAGTCTCGTTCCATAAGCCTACCTGCGCCTTATTCGATGCGGACCATAGCCAACCGTCCTGTCGAATATGAGCATCAATATCGTTTTCTTTGCACAGTTCAATGACGCTCGATACAGCATCGTCCGACGCCTGCGCAATCCGTAGGGCTTCCTCTTCCCCGCAGACCTTACACAGAGATAGAAATTTGCTCCACCACGACATCAGCATCCCTGCATTTCTTCCGCTTGCCCCCGAGGCACATAAGTCACGCTCTATGAGCACCACATCCAGACTTGGATCAGCGATCTTCAATTGCAAGGCTGTCCATAGACCTGTATAGCCACCGCCAACAATACATACGTCCGCACGCCTATCCGCCCGTAGCGGTGGGCATGATTCAGTATGTTCTCGTGCTAGCGCTTCGTCTAACCAAAAACTGCGGGGAGGTAGGTCATCCATTAGACGTTTAAAGGGAGCTTTCGAGATGCTTTTCCCATGCGAAGCGTACTACCCATAGCAAACACCCAAGTCCCTAATTCCCAAACTCTTTTTGTTCCGCATTCATCTCCCAGCTACTCCGTTCCAATCGTTAAGTGAAAAATAACTGAAACATCTCCTTCCCAATGCTATTGCGAGTATTGTGATAAATCAAAAAAGAAAGGAAGTTGTGAATTCTCTTGGCCTCTCAGCATCCCTTGAAGAGCTTCTTCACGCACTCTCTGGCTCGTCTTTGTGCTTCACTAATTTGTTTAGCAGCAAGGGTATACCACTTAACCGCAGCCTTATCGTCCTGCGCCACACCTCGCCCGGTGTTGTACATCAAACTCAGATTGGACTGGGCACCGGCAAACCCCTGTTCAGCCGCAAGGGTGTACCACTTAACCGCAGCCTTATCATCCTGCGGTACACCTAGCCCTTCCGCGTACAGCAACCCGAGGTTAGACTGAGCAATAGCATTCCCTTGTTCAGCCGCAAGGGTGTACCACTGCAACGCAACCTTGTAATCCCGTGGGACGCCTTGCCCGGTGTGGTACATCACCCCTAGTCTGGACTGAGCATCTACATTCCCCTGTTCAGCCGCAAGGGTGTACCACTTAACCGAAATCTTATCATTCCTCGGGACTCCTTGGCCGGTGTGGTACATCATCCCCAGATTGGACTGGGCGGCGGGATCACCTTGTTCGGCAAGGGGTGTCAATTCACGCAAAGCAGCCGCATAATCTCCAGCGTCGTATGCGGCAACCCCTTTCTTCAAATCTGCACCCCAACTCACCTGCATACTTATAAGGAGCACGGTCACGCAAAGGATGGTGAAAATGCGGCTCATCCTATTTCGTCGTCCTTTTTCTGGTTTCACCTAGAAGTACGCCCCCTGGTTCTTGCCAGCGTTCACGGCCAAGGCCCTCTCCATCGCCGAAGGCGCCGTGCGGCTCGCAATTGATATAAGGGAGAGGCTCAACGTCAGGCGGCCGCCTCGTGTGCGAGCTCGACCGCATCCGGATCATGGGTATGGAAGACCTTGCGAATGGTCTCAATTACAGTCCAGGTCACGACTTCGCCTTTGCGCGTGTAAAATGTATCCCCGGGACCGTATTCATGCGTCCGCCCTCCTTCATCTACGAGACTGATACGGCCTTCAATCAAAGTACAGATTTCATCTCCAGGATAGGTGTATTCGAATTTTCCCGGAGTGCATTGCCACACCCCAGCGCTCGTTCGAGTGCCAAAACCACCAATGTCGAAGCGACCGGAATGTATTGGTTTTCCCTCAAGTACACTCACAAACGGCAAATCTTCCATTGTCGGCCACGGGTCAAGGCCGCCTTTGTCTTTGAGTTCTGTATAATCTAGCACTGCGTAAACCTCCTAAAGTGTCTCAAGTATATATATACATAGCATACGATATTCCACCCGCTCATAGAGCTTCTTTGACGGCAAGTCAAAGTCGGCGTCGATTTAGCGTCCTGAAGTTAGATTCGAAACGTTAAAAATCCGCTTGATCTGCGACGGGTCCATTGTCGGATGAAACATCTCAGTGATACCTTAGCACAGCAAACTGCAACACAAGCGCCGTCGTCCGATACCTGCGCCAAATCGCTGAAAAAACACTCAAGGGACCCAGATTAACTTACCGCCGCGCTCGGCTGCACCAAATCGCCTAGACGCTTGTTGAGTAGCATGTTTTCGCGGTAATCAACGGGAGCGACAACCAGGCTCGGTCCGGTCTCGAGAAGAGCTTGGGACATAATTGCAGCGAAATCGGCACTCCGCTCCACGCGGTGTCCACTCCATCCGAATGCTCGCGCAAGCTCAAGCCAATCAGGGTTTCCGAATGTTAAATCAGTATGCCTTCCAAACTGCGTTTCCTGTTTCCAGGCAATCAGACCGTAGGCACCATCCTCCCAAACTAACATCACAATATCGGAGTCTAACCGTCGCGCTGTTTCCATCTCCTGTACATTCATCATAAAGCCTGCGTCGCCCGCAAGACCAACTATGTGACGATCTGGGTGCACGAGGCTCGCAGCGATCGCCCCTGGTAAAGCGAATCCCATGGAACAGAAACCGTTTGGTATTAGGCAGGTATTGGGCTCATGGCAGTGATAATGACGGGCGACCCACATCTTATGTGCGCCGACATCCGAGAGCAAAACATCACTAGGTCTCAATACCCTACGAAGATCAGAAAGCATCTTCTGGGGCCGAATGGATTGTTCTGTATCGTCATCGGCGTACTGCGCTAATTCCTGCCCCATCCGTTTACGAATATTCGCTTGGTTGCTCAAATCATAATCAGGCAACCCTTCTTGTTGTACCCGTTGATTCAACATCCATAACGTATGCGCTAAATCGCCCACTAACTCAACGTCGGGGTTGTAGTACTGGTCTATCTCAGCCGGGAGGAAATCAGCATGAATTATTGACTTGTCAGCGCTGGGGTTCCACAAGTGCGGATGATATTCCACCATATCAAAGCCAAGAGTTATGACGAGGTCCGCTGCATCGACGGCAAGGGTGGGTAAATCTTTTGCCCCTAGCCCAATGGTATAAAGGCAGTAAGGTGCATCAACATCTACGGCACCCTTGGCCATAAAAGTAGAAAGCACACCGATTCCGGTGGCCTCACAAAATGTCCGTAACTGTTTCGAAGCCCTTTTTCGGATAGTACCGTTTCCTGCAATTATCACTGGGTTTCGGGCCTCCCGGAGCATCTCGAGTGCCCGACTGACAATCTTGTCATCTGGTCCCGGACGACGAAATCGCTTTCGAAGAAGGGGCTTCTCCTCCGTCGTATGTTTAGCAATGTCTTCTGGCAGCTCAATGACGACGGCCCCAGGCTTTTCGGTCAACGCCACGCGCACCGCCTTTCGCACAATCTCTGGAATCGTATTAGCATTTGCGACAGTCGTTGCCCACTTTGTAACGGGTTTAAACATCTCAATCACATCCATGATTTGGTGTGATTCTTTGTGGAGTCGTTCCGTCGAACCTTGTCCCGTCAAGACCAACAACGGGGCGCGGTCCATGTTGCCATCAGCCACCCCAGTAACAAGGTTGGTTGCACCGGGCCCAAGTGTCCCTAGACATCCCGCCACCTTTCCGGTTAGACGGCCGTACACTTCTGCCATAAAAGCTGCGCCCTGCTCGTGACGCGTAAGCACAAACCGAATCTGTTTCGAGTCTTGTAACGACATCATAAAGTCGGCGTTCTCTTCCCCGGGAACACCAAAGATATATTCTATGCCCTCTTCCTCAAGGCACCTTACTAACAAATCGGAAGCTTTCACTCTCGCGTCTCCTTTAGAGTTAGGGTTCCAAAACCAGTGTCTTCCCGTTACGACGAAACATACTCATTGGATCGCCATCGGACAAAACAAGTATCGTGTCGACCGCCTTTACCGCGTCGATTATGTCAACATCCCGTTCACCTTTAAACGATCCGTCTGCGTGGTGAATATAAGGGTGATTGATTGCTCCCCATTTAGCAATGGCTTCGGCTTTCACCCTTAAAAAGAGATAACACAAAGTTTTAAATTACGAACCCTTAATGCAGTCGACCGTCGGTTTAGGTAGAATAGTGCTTCGTAAGAGTGGAGAAGCGAACGATGGCACATAGGCACCAGATCCGTGTACGGTACGGCGAGTGCGATCAACAAGGAGTCGTCTACAACCCAAACTATATGGTGTACATGGACGACGCGACCGAAGTATGGATCAGCAGCCGTGCACCGGATGGAGACTATTTTTCGCTTAATTGGGATTACATGCTCGTTCGTTCTGCTATCGAATGGCAGGGCCCCGCGCGTAGTGGTGAGATCCTAACTATCGATACCGGTATCGTTCGCTATGGTTCGAGTTCCTTCGACGTCGGGTACATTGGAAACGTAGAAGAGCGTCCGGTCTTCACCGCACGTGCTGTTTGCGTCAGTGTGCGCCCAGATACCTACGAGAAATTTCCAACACCAGCTAGTATCAAAGCCATTCTCGGCGACGTCGTCACTTGGGAGATCCCAAGCTAGTTACATCAAAATTCGTCCTATCTGCGGTCGGACTGACCAAGGTTGGGCAGTGACACGGGACCCAGGGATCCTGGTTGGTGCTTGGAACAAGGTCTGTCCTCCCGCTTAATTAAGCTAATGCCTTGTTTGCTCGGCGCACTCTCCCTCCGACATCAAATCAAACCTTGTTTGCACCGGTAAACGGTCCATGAACACCATCTGTGGCGGCGCCCGTTGGGATAAAGATGATTTAGTAAAATAAGTAATAAGAATCATTTGCAAAAGTGAATGATTCTTATTACTATGTCGCCTAGCTAATCTCGACGTGAATAAAAAGACCAATATGAAGGTGACATGCAATCCAGATATTTGGCAACAAACCGATGCTACTGAATCAACAAGTTACAAATCCGTCACAACATGTCCAGCA